>JANLYK010000027.1:0-5099 GCA_031365595.1 Chloroflexota bacterium
CCCATGCGTAGACAAAAGCGTTCTCCCGCCGCGCCACCACGCCGCGCAAATGGTCGAGTAGTGCGTCGCTCACTCTATCGGCAAAAATCAGGGTCTGTTGTTCTGTCTTGTGTTCCTGCCACTGGGATTGACTGTAACGGGTCAATGGCAAACGGTGCAGCGTTTCGAGTGCTGACCAAACCTCGGCAGGCGCAAGTTCTTGATCGAGGTCTTCAAACTCAATTTCGCGGCAACGCAAGTATGCGAAGTCCGCAGACAGTTCGGCAAATTTTTTGTCGTCGGACGCGCTTAGGCGTCTGATACGCTCTGCTGTTACATCCCGACAAATATTTTTGTCGGCTTCGTCTGCCGTCGCTTCGGTCGAGGACACCATAATGAACCTGCGATCACCACCGTCTTCGGCATTGAGCTCCATCACAGCTTGGGCGGTGGTTGCTGATCCTGCAAAGAAATCGAGGACGGTATCACCAGGTCTCACCGATTGCTCCACAAGGAGCTTGATGAGAGAAGTTGGCTTCGGGTAGTCGAAAACTGACTGGCCAAATATTTTGCGAATTTCGCGGGTGCCTTCCGCCGTTTGACCCACCTCTTCGGAATAGGAGGAGTCTGTTTCAAGCCCATCAAGTAGGCTCGACAAGGGGTTTGGTTCGCTACTTTTATCCTTGAGGAATTTTTTAATTCGAACGCTGCCAAGTCCAATTTTCTTGCCTACCCAATCTTTAAGGTTTGGAAGGTCAGCCCGAGCAAACTTATGGGCTGTACCGGCTTCAATTGCGGAGACGAGCTCATCAAAAGTTTCGTATTGGACGTACTCACCCTTTCGTTTGAAAATTACCAATTTCTCGCGAACTAAATCTTCAATAGCGGGTCCCGAGAGCCCTTTGTCGCCTCGCTGACCAACAGACCAAACACGATTTGGGTTTGGCGGGTATGATATTCCTGTCTCTTCATCTTCTATAAAATAGACACCGTTCTTGCGTTGCTTGAATGTTTTTGGTTGCTGCAATGGATCGTCGGTCCAAGCACCTCGCTCGTCATTGTCAGGGTTACTATAGTCGTCGCGCTGCTTCGCTGATCCAGCAAATTCGAAGCCCGCATTACTGTAAGCAAGTACGAAGTCATGGTCCTTTGAGAAGTTGCCGCTATCATAACCGCCTTTTCGCGTTCTCCATACGAAACTACCAAGGCGCATCCCCGGTAAGACTTCGTCCATCAATAACTCTAGCCGTGCACGCTGCTCATCATTTATTGAGACCAATAGAATTCCGGAAGGTGTCAACAAGTCACGAGCAAGCGCCAAACGTCGATACATGAACTCAAGCCAAGTCGAATGGAAATAGGCATCCTCGGGGTTAGCGTAGTGGTCGTTGTAAACCCAATCCTTGGCCCCAGTGTTATAAGGCGGGTCGATGTAGATGCATTTAATCTGCCCCGCCATGGTGTCCGGAACGGGCATGACGAGATCGGTCTCGGCCGGGTGCTCGCGCGCGAGCTCCTCGCCCATTTTGCGCCGGACCTCGTACAGGTTGCGGCCCTCCATGTATGAGTCGGGCCGGGCGAAGTAGATCAGCTCGAACACGCACAGGGCGGGCTTCGCCTCCGCGAACCGGACCGAGACCGGCGCCCGTCCGGCCTCGAGGATGACGATCTCGCCGGGCTCCACGTCCCGGACGAACTCGGCGCCGACGATGTCGAGCCCGGTCGTCTCGCTCGCGAGGACCCAGCCCGAGGTCGCGTCGTCGCCGGGATCGTCGCCCCACAGGCCCGGGCCGGCGAGGGCGGCCGGCGAGTCGGGCGCCGCCAGGCGGCCGAGGACGAGCGGCCGGAACCCGAACGGGTCGCGCACGCCGATGACCCGCTTCTCGTCGAGGACGACGAGGCTGTAGGCGCCGCGAACCCGGGGCAGGACGCGAACGAGGGCGTCGACCGTGTCGGCCGCCGGCTCGTCGGCGAGGAGCGCGGTCAAGAGCTCCGTGTCAGTGGATGCCGGCAGCCGCCCACGACCTCCCGTCAGCTGCGCGAGCAGGTCGCGGGTGTTGATCAGGTTGCCATTGTGGCCGATCGCGAGCGCCCGGCGCGGCCCGAGGCGGAACGTCGGCTGGGCGTTCTCCCAGACCGTCGAGCCCGTCGTCGAGTAGCGGCAGTGGGCGATCGCGAGGCCGCCCTTGAGCGAGGGCAGGCGGCGCTCGTCGAGGACCGAGGCGATCATCCCGAGGTCCTTGTAGAGCATCAACTGCTCGCCATCGCTGACCGCGACCCCGGCCGACTCCTGGCCGCGGTGCTGGAGGGCGAACAGCCCGAGCGAGGCCAGCGCCGCCGCGCTCTGGTCGCCACCCGGCGGGAGCACGACTCCGAACACGCCGCACATCAGCGAGCCTCCCAGCCGAGGGCGCGCGAGAGGCCGCCCTGCCATGCATGACGGAGCTCGTCGAGGCCGACGATCAGCGCGTCGGCGACGCGACTGCCGCGATCTTCGGCGGCGCCGGTCGCTCCCGACCCATGGAGCTCGACGACGAGGCGGGGTGTCGTCCCGTCCGACGGCCGGGCCGTGACCTCGCCCAGCTCCTCGATCGGGAGGCCATGCTGGCGGGCAAGCAGCACGAGCGCGGGCACGTGACGCGGCGTCACCGAGACCACGATCCGCGACGGGCTCTCCCCGAACAGGTCGACCGCCGGCGAGCTGGCGACCGCGACCCGGAGCTGCGCCCCGAGGCCGCGGTCTCGATCGGCCCACAGCGCGCACTCCGCGAGCGCCACCGCGAGCCCGCCGCCCGACACGTCCTGGGCCGAGGCGAGCAGCTCGCGCGCGGCTGCCTCCCGGACGAACGTCTGGAGTCGCCGCTCGCGTTCGAGATCGAGGCTCGGCGGACCATCCTCGGCGGCGATTCCCGCCAACGCGGCGTAGGCGCTGCCGGCGAGTCCCGGCGTTGCCTCGCCGACGAGCAGCACGCGGTCGCCGGCTGCCTGCCCGCCGGGTCCGACCCGGAGTGCGACATCGTCGAGCAGGCCAACGACCCCGATCTCCGGCGTCGGCGCGATCGCGCCCGTCGGGGATTCGTTGTAGAGGGAGACGTTGCCGCCGGTCACGGGCAGCCCGAGCGCCCGGCAGGCGTCGGCCAATCCGCGCACGCCCTCGGTCAGCTGCCAGAACGCCTCGGGGCGGGTGGGGTCGCCGTAATTCAGGCAATTCGTGACGCCGAGCGGGCGCGCGCCGGTGATCGCGACGTTTCGGGTCGCCTCGGCGACGCTCAGGGCGGCGCCGAGCCACGGGTCCAGCGCGCCGACCGCATGGTTCGCGTCCGTGGAGGCGACGAGCGCCTTTGTCGTGCCCTTGATCCGCACGATCGCCGCACCGTGGCCGGGGCCCTCGACCGTGTTCGCCTGGACCGTCGAGTCGTACTGCTCGAAGACCGCCCAGCGACTCGACAGGTTGGCCGAGCCCAGGAGGGCGGTCAGGACGGCGCCGGGGTCCATCCCCCGCTCGGGCAGGCCCTCGGACGCGGACGACGGTGCGCCCGGGGCGGGAGCGGCCCGGCGGCGGACCGGCGGGGCGGCCACGCGCTGGTGGACGATTGCGTCGCTGGTGAGCGCGGACGCGGGGATCCGGGCGAGCTCCGCGCCTCCCTCGTCCACGATCGTGACGTCGCCGTCGTCCGTGACGGTGCCGATGACCGCGACCGGGAGTCCCCAGCGTTCGCAGACGGCGCGCACCGCGGGCCAGCGGTCAGGCTCCACGACCGCGAGCATCCGCTCCTGCGACTCGCTGATCATCACCTCGAACGGCGCCATGCCGGGCTCGCGGCGCGGGATCGCGGCCAGCTCGACTCGCATCCCCGTCCCGGCCCGGTCGGCCGTCTCGGAGGTGGCGCACGTGATCCCGCCCGCACCGAGGTCCTGGAGTCCGGCCACGAGCCCGCCCCGGATCAGCTCGAGCGACGCCTCGATCAGGAGCTTCTCGGCGAACGGATCGCCGACCTGGACCGACGGCCGCTTGGAGGCGTCCTGATCGCCGAACGTCGCGCTGGCGAGGACGCTCGCCCCGCCGATCCCGTCGCGCCCGGTCGTCGAGCCGAACAGGACGACGAGGTTGCCGGCGCCGGGCGCCGCCGCCAGGGTCAGGTCCTCGATGTCGAGGAGCCCGATCGCCATCACATTGACGAGCGGATTGCCCGCGTACGACGGGTCGAACACGAGCTCGCCGCCGACGGTCGGGACGCCGACGCAGTTGCCGTAGCCGCCGACGCCCTTCACGACGCCCTCGACGAGATGGCGCGTCCGGGCGTCGGCCGGGTCACCGAAGCGAAGAGCGTCGAGGACCGCGATCGGGCGGGCGCCCATCGTGAAGATATCGCGCAGGATGCCGCCGACGCCGGTCGCGGCGCCCTGGGTCGGCTCGACGGCGCTCGGGTGGTTGTGGGACTCGATCTTGAAGGCCACCGCGAGCCCGTCGCCGATGTCGATCACCCCGGCGTTCTCGCCCGGCCCGGCGACGACGCCGTCGGCCGCGGAGCCCATCGGCAGGGTCTTCAGGAGCGGGCGCGAGCTCTTGTAGGAGCAGTGCTCGCTCCACATCACGCTGAACATCGCGAGCTCGAGGTCGTTGGGCACCCGGCCACCCAGGCGGTCGTGGATCGCGGCCAGCTCGTCGTCGGTCACGCCGAGCCGGCGATGGAGCGGCTCCTCGGCGGGCGGCGCGGACGTCACGGGCTCCTCGACCATCGTCATCGGGCGCCGACCGCAACCGGCCCGCCGGCCCGCTCGCGCTCGGCGGCGCTGGCGACGAACGAGGCGATGATCCCGAGCCCGTCGTCGGAGCCGAGGACCGTCTCGACCGCGGTCTCCGGATGAGGCATCAACCCGGCGACGTTGCCCGCCGCGTTGAGCACGCCCGCGATCGCCCGGAGCGAGCCATTCGGGTTGGCCCGATCCTCTTCGCCGCCGGCCGCGGTCCCGTCCTCATCGACGTAGCGGAACAGGACCTGGCCGTTCGCTTCGAGCTCATCGAGGGTCGCCTCGTCGGCGAAGAACGCGCCCTCGCCGTGGGCGACCGGCATCCGCAGCGCCCGGCGCTCGCCGAGCGCGTGCGTGAACGGCGTGTC
>JANLYK010000054.1:0-1679 GCA_031365595.1 Chloroflexota bacterium
CGCGATCCGGCGAACGCTCAGGCGCTCGTCGGGGACCGCCGCCGCAAGGGCGACGACGGTCCGGATCGCGTAGTCGGCCCGCTTCGTGAGCTCGAGTCGCACGACCGGCTCAGTTCAGCGGGTCGCCGTCGCCGGCCATGAAGATCCCGAGGGCGCCTCGTCCGACGAAGTTGAAGGCATGGGTGACGAGCGGGTACATCCCGTCCTCCTGCGGACTGAACTCGACGATTGCACCCTGGGCCGGGGCAAGATCGACCGCCTGGGCACCCCAGCCGCCGGCATTCCCACGGACCAGCGCAACGCCCTCCTTGATGACGCTGTCGAAGATCGTGCCGACGACGTGGAACGAGCTGTCGATGCTCGGCCCGGCGTCGAGCACGAAGACCCGGACGCGGCCCTTGGTCGCCACCTGGATCGGATTGTCCTTGTACTGGTTCGCGATCCCGTTGAAGACGACGAAGTCGGGAGCGGGGGCGGCGGCTGCGGCCTTGGCGTAGTCGGCGGGCTCCTTCTGCGCGCCGAGATACCACTCGCTCTGAACGAGGGCGATCTCCTGGTCGACCTTCGGCAGGCCGCCCTCAGGCTCGACGATGACCATTCCGAACATGCCGTTGGCGATGTGATGGAGCGCGGGCGGCGTGCCGCAGTGATACATCCAGACGCCCGCATAGTTGGCCGTGAAGGTGTATGTGAACGTCCCGCCCGGCGCGATCTCGACCATCTGCCGGTTCATCGCCGTTTCGCTGGCGTGAAAGTCGATCGAGTGACTGATCGAGCCCTTGTTGGTCAGGTGAACCCGGACGGTGTCGCCGAGATGGACTCGGATCGTCGGCCCCGGGACCGTCCCGCCGAAGGTCCAGGCGCGGACCACGAAGCCCTTGGCGACGGTGATGTCCCTGTCGATGATCGGCAGGTCGATGTCATGGACCGTTCCGGTCAGGAGAGCGGGAGCCGCAGCGTCGCGCAGGAGATAGGCGGGAGCGGCAGGGTCGGCGACAGGCGCGGCGCCGGCGGACCCGGCCGCGACCGGTGGCGCGGAGCCGGCGGGGGTGGCGCCGGCGACAACGACGCTGCCCTTCATGCCGGCATCGGCGTGGCCGGGAACCGAGCACAGAAACGCGAGGCCGGCGGCCGGGACGGTCACGCTGCCGGTCACGGTCTCGCCAGGCTTGGCGGTGATCTTCGTGCCATCGGCGAATGTGAGGTCGTGGAGCGCGCTGCCCGTGTTCTGCAGGCTGACCGGGTACGCCCCCGCGGCAGCGACCGTGATGGCCGCCGGCGTGAACCCGAGGTCGAACGACTCGACCTTGATCTCGCCGCCAGCGGGGATCGCCGCTGCGCCCGGCGCGGGGCTCACGGGAGCGGCGCTGCCCATGTGCGTCGCGGGACCCATCATCGGCGAGGAGGCGCCCGGCGCGACGGGCGGCGGATAGGTCCAGGCGGGCACGCCCGGACTTGCGCACGCGGCAAGGGCGACCGTGATCAGGATCGCGAGCGGGAGGATGATCGGCGAACGGCGCATCGGGGGCTCCTTGCCCCGACCGTGACCGGCCCGGGCTGTGGTCAAAACGCACACTGAATTGGTGTGAGTTTCGAGCCATCGACCGGGCCCGACCACGGGCCGAC
This sequence comes from Chloroflexota bacterium, assembly GCA_031365595.1. GTDB lineage: Bacteria > Chloroflexota > Limnocylindria > Limnocylindrales > CSP1-4 > CF-46. The sequence goes on from JANLYK010000054.1 coordinate 1,627, forward strand.
CGGCCCCTTGGGACCGGGCCGTCCGGCCCGACCGTTGCGGTCGGGCCGGGGCC
>JANLYK010000056.1:0-10458 GCA_031365595.1 Chloroflexota bacterium
CGATGATCGCGTGGGACACGGCCGGAGTGGGCGTGAAGCCGTCGCGGCTGTCGACCCGGACCTCCACGCCGCGGGCGACGAGGACCTCGAGCGCGGTCCGGGTCGCGGGCTCGCTCAGCGCGTGGGTGTCGCGGCCGATGAAGAGCGGGCCGTCGTAGCCACGCAGCTCGCGATACCGGCAGATCGCCTCGGTCGTGGCGAGGATGTGGGCCTCGTTGAACGCACCCCGGAACGCTGAACCGCGATGACCGGACGTCCCGAACGCGACGCGCTGGGTCGGATCCGCGGGGTCCGGGGCGATCTCGTCATACGCCCGGAGCAGGGCGGGGATGTCGACGAGATCGGCGGGGTCGGCCGGCTGGCCGGCGCGCGGCGAGTTGGGCACGAACCGAGCGTACCCGAAGTCGCGAGTCGGCCGCCCGGTCGGAATCGAGGCGGCCGAGCCCGCGGGACGTGCGGTGGGCGATGATCGCGACCTCAAGGAGGTGCCCCATGCCCGTCTTCCCGGCCGACGCGACCGATCTGACCCGCCTGCTCGTCGTCGGCGACCTCGCGCGATCCGTCGCCTGGTATCGCGACGTGCTCGGCGCCGAGGTCGTCGGCGAGTACGGCGGCACCTCGGCCGTTCTCCGCTTCGTCGGCTCCTGGCTCCTGCTCGTCACCGGCGGCGATCCGACCGCCGACAAGCCGACCGTCACGATGGCCGCGCCCGACGATCCGGATCGGCCGGATGCGGAACTGATCGTCGCGGTGCCCGACTGCCGCGCCGCTCATGCCGAGCTGGTCGCACGCGGGGCTGCCTTCCTCGCCGATCCGGTCGAGTACCCATGGGAGATCCGGGCGTTCTTCCGCGATCCGGATGGTCACCTCTTCGAGATCAGCCAGCGCCGCCACGAGGCCGCCAGATGACCGACGAGGAGATCCTCGTCGGGAGCATGGATCCGCGCTGGGCGCCGGTCCGCGTCGGCGACACCGTTCGCCGGCTGGCGGGCTCGTCCGGTGGCGTCGTCCGTGAGCTCCTCCTCCATCTCGAGGCTGTCGGGTTCGACGGGGCGCCGCGCCACCTCGGCACCGACGACCAGGGTCGCGAAGTGCTGTCGTACATCGAGGGCGAGGTCCCGCTCCCGCCCTATCCGGCCTGGGCGATGACCGACCGGGCGCTCGCCGAGCTCGGGGCGCTTATCAGCCGCTTCCACGAGGCGACAGAATCGTTCCGGCCGCCGCCCGACGCCGACTGGGCAACGGACTGGGCGGACCCGACCGGCTCGGCCGGCGCCGGCGCCACGATCTGCCACAACGACGTCTTTCCCGAGAACGTGGTCTTCCGCGATGGCCGGGTCGTCGCCCTGATCGATTTCGCGATGGCCGCTCCGGGCAGGCCGCTGTGGGACCTCGCGATCGCGGCCGAGATGTGGGGCCCGCTCGGCGATCCGGCTCGGCGCGACCAGCACCCGGCGGCTCTCGACGGGGTCCGGCGGCTCGGCGTCCTGGCCCGCGGCTACGGCCTCGGACCGGAGCGCGCCGAGGAGCTCGTCGATGTCCTGGTCGAGGAACGAGCGCACACGCTCGCGAACCTCCACGCAGAGATCGCCGCCGGGAACGAGTCATGGATCGGGAACTGGGCTGCGGCCGGCGGCGACGAACGGGCCGCGGCCGATGACGCCTGGATCGCGGCCCAGCGCGACGCCCTGGTCCGGTCGGCCCGCGGCTGAGCGCCGACCCGGGCACGACGCGGGCGCGACCCTGGAAACACTGCACCGGCGGCCCGTCGAAGCGAGCCGCCGGTTCGCGGTGACCGACTAGAGGTCGGTCGTCGAGGCGCTCGATGTCGGGGACTCGGTCGTCGGAGCCGCCGGAGTTGCCGGCCCCGTGACGCGTCCCGGCGCAACCGAACGCTAGCGGGCCGGGTTACGGTGAACCAGATGACCCGATCGCCCCTTGACGACGCCGGCGTCGCACTCGCCACCGATCTCCTGGCCGCGCGCGATCCCGACCTGGGCGCGATCGTCGCCCGCCACGGCCCGCCGCCGACGTGGGCGCGGCCACCGGGCTTCGCGACCCTCGTGGCGATCATCCTCGAGCAGCAGGTCTCGCTTCGCTCGGGAGCGGCCGCGCTCGGCCGCCTGGAACGGGCCGCAGGTGCGATCGAGCCGGCCGCGATCGTCGGCCTCGGCGAGGAGGGCGCCCGGGTCGCCGGCCAGACCCGTCAGAAGGCGCGCTACGTCGTCGAGCTCGCGGCGGCGACGCTGGACGGCCGGTTCGATCCCGACGGGGTCGCCGAGGCGGCCGACGACGACGCGCGGGCGAGCCTGACCAACCTTCTCGGGGTGGGGCGCTGGACCGCCGACGTCTACCTGCTGATGGCTCTCGGGCGGCCCGACGTCTGGCCCGAGGGCGACCTCGCCCTGGCCGCGGCGATGCGCCGGGCGAAGCGCCTCGCCTCCGTGCCCGATCGCGAGACGCAGCGCGCGATCGCCGCGGAGTGGCGGCCGTATCGCGCCGTCGCGGCCCGGATCCTGTGGCAGGCGTATCTCGCCGGCGAGCGCTGATCGGCGCCGGCGACTCGGCCGGTCCGGGCCGAAAGGCGTCTGAAACACCCGGGCCCGACCCGGTGATCCCGCCGCCACCACCGCAGCCGCTACGCTCGGTCGGCGGTCCCGCTGGTCGTCACCGGGGGAACGCGCCGATTCGGCACGACCGTACCGGCGTTGGAATTCGTATCCGGAGGCGGTCCCGATGCGCCGCACGCTGCGACTCGACGAGGTCGCGCACATGACGAGCCAGCCAGTCGAACGGCTCCGCCAGTGGTGCGCCACCGGCCTCCTCCCGTGCGACCGGGTGGACGGGCGATGGGCCCTGCCCGAAACCGAGCTGCCGTCGGCGTTCGCGCTGGGCGCCGTCGGGCCGCGTCTGTCCGATACGGCGCTCCCGGACGGCGCGCGTCTGCTGGCCGCCGCCTTCCACGATCAGGCCGCGGCTCGGGCCGCCCTCGACGCGATCCGGACGTCGACCGGCGTTCGGCCGACCGATGTCGAGGTCGCGCCGCTTGCCCTCGACGGTATGCAGCAGGTTCTCGTCGCGGGTCGGATCCCCGCCGAGCACGAGGCCGACATTCACGCGATCGTTTCCGAGGCCGGCGGCCGGATCGTGGACGGTCAGCCCGCTGCGCCGTTCGTGCCGGCAAACACCCAGGCTGTGGCCGAGGGATTCGGCGCCTGATCGAACGCGACTACTGCGGGCATACCTGAGGCCCTCCCGCGGAGAGTGATCTCAGCGGTCTGCGGTATGCTCGCGCCCGTCCGGTTGTCGTCGGGCGCGGTCGGGGGGTGACAGGGGGGTTCGGAGGGGTTCGGGTGAAGACCGGAGACGCGCTCCGCGAAACGTCGGATACGTTGCTGCGCGACCTTGACGTGCTCGTCACGCTCGAGGAGGAGAAGCGATCGCTCGAGCCGGGCGACGATCGCCTGGTCGAGCTTGCCGGGCGAATCGAGGAGATCGCCCAGCGCATCCTGTCGGGCTCAGTGCGCCAGCATCAGCTGACTCAGACGGTCAACGCCCAGGTCGAGGCGGGATCCGCGGGGGCCCCCGACGCATCGATCGACCAGACCCCGCGGCCGATCCAGGCCGTGCTCGCCGACTGGCGCGAGGCTGAGCGGCGAGCCGCGTCCGCCGAGTCGGGCTCGGCCGAGGCCGCCGAGGCCGATGCCCTTGTTTCGAGCCTGCGTGAGGAATACCGGCGAGCGCACGAGGCGATCCAGCGCCGCCGCTGAGCGTGGATCCCGGCCGATCGGCCAGCTAGGCCGGAGGCCTCTCGCTCCTCACGAGTTCACTCCTCTCGCCCGGCGCTGGCCGGCGCGCCCCGGACCCAGCAAGGGCGGGCGCATGGCGCGGGATCATCAGCGCCGCCGCGACCCCGGCGACGAGGCAAGCGACCGCGCCGACGACGATCGCGGCTTCGATCGAGACCGACGCGATCGCTCCCGCGAGGGCAGCCCCGATCGGGTACCCGACAAAGTTGAACGCCATCGAGACCGCGAACGCCCGGCCCATCCAGGCGGGATCCGTCCGGCGCTGGCGGATCGTGAATAGCCCGACGTCCATCGGCCCATTGAGCGCCCCACCCACCGCCAGTCCGAGGCCCACGAACAGCAACCCGGTCAGCGCGGTCGTGGCTCCGGCGCCGGCCAGCAGGAGCAGGTCGGCGACCGCGATCCCGGCCATCGGCAGGACGAGGAGATGCCACTCCCGGCCGCGGCTGTCGAGCCGGCCCGCGATCAGGGCGGCGAACATCCCGGCCACGCCGGACGCAGCGAAGACCAGCCCGACCGCGACTTCCGGCGCGCCGAGCCGGTCGATCACGATCAGGGGCACGACGATCGTGACCATCCCGCCCGACAGGTTGAGGAGCGAGATCGACACGCCGAGGCCGCGCAGGGTCCGGTTGCGCATCGTGTACACGACCCCGTCCCACGCGTCGCGAAGGAGCCGTCCGGTCGAGGCCGACTCGGAGATCGGGTCCGGGGCACCGATCATCGCCAGCGTCGCCGCCCCGTACAGGAGCCCGATCAGGATCAGGGTCCACGCTCCACCCACGATCGAGACGAGCGCCGCGGCGACGGGCGGCCCGAGGATCGTTGCGACGAGGTAGCCATTCGAGTCGACCGCGTTCACTCGCTCCCAGAGCCGCTCCGGGACGATCAGCGGAAACAGGCTGCGCAGGCCCGTGTGCGACAGGATCGCGGTCAGCGAGCTGACGACCGCGATGATCAAAAGAAGCGGGATCGGCAGGGCGTCGGCCAGGGCGAGGCCACCGATCAGGACGAGGGCGAGGAGCGCGACGGCATAGTCGAGGATCACGAGCTTCGTCCGGCCGTGGCGGTCGAGGAGGGCGCCGGCAATCGGCGCGACGAGAAGGCCCGGGAAGACGCTGGCGAACGTCACGATCCCGGTCAACGCCGGCGAGTCGTACTCGTCGAGGGTGAACAGGACGAGCGTGACCCCGACCATCGACTGGGCGATCCGGCTCAACTGCATCGACAGCAGGATCCGGCCGAACCCCGGCACCGCAAGCAGGGCGCGATAGGAACGTTCCGTCCGTGGGCTCGGGGTCACTCGCGGATGCTATCGGGCGAACTGATCGTGCGCAGCCGTTGTCCTACTCCCCCGGGCAGCGCCTCACCGTCCGAGCGCCCAGGCCCAGCCCTCCGGCTCCAGGCTGCCGTTGCCCCACATCCGGACCTCCAGTCCCAGGCCGGCAACCGCCGCCTCGACCTCGTCGAGCGCCGCGCGGGGCAAGACGAGGAGCAGGCCGCCTTCGCGGCCATCCTCACGCACGAGCGCCCGGCGCAGCGCCTCCGCCGGCTGCGGGACGTAGCCGTCGAAGCCGCGTGCCTTGTAGGTGTCGAGGAGGAGGACCCAGCGCCGTCCGTCCGCTGCCCGCCAGAACGCGCCCACGCCCACGAAGTGCCCGACTCCCCACCTCTCCCGCGGAATCGCCGCGTCCGGGTCCGGGCCGACCAGGTGCTCAGGTCCGTACGCGTCGCTCGTCGAGTCGAGGAGCTGATCCACCTCGAGGTTGGCGATCGGGTGGACATTCCAGGTCGGGAGGTTCTCTTCGATCAGATCGAGGAGCGCGTCGAACCGATCCGGGTCGAACGCGACGCGCCCATCGGCCCGACGCGCCGGCACAGGCAGCGTGTCCAGGGCACCATCCGACGCGATCGCGATGGCCCGGGCCGTGCCGCTCGGGCTCGTCCCGGTGATCACGTCGTCATCCGAGGAGCGGACCGGCCATCCGTACCAGGTCCGCGGAAAGCGCTCGATCGCCGCGGCGTCGTCGAGCCCCAGCTCGGCAACGATGGCCCCCGCCAGCGCGACGTCGGCCAACTCATCGGCCTCGATCACCGTCCCGGCGAGATGGGCCAGGTAGTCCTCGCGGGACGTGTCGATGCCGTCGTGTCGAGGGTGCCCGAGCGGCCCGAGCAGGTAGCGCGTCGCGTAGGCCCCGCACGTGGCGGGCCGCTGGTCGTCGAGCGCGTCGAACGTGTCGGCGATCGCCTCCCATCCCTCGGCGTGGCGGACCGGGACGCCCGGAAAGAGGACCTCTGCGATCCGGCGCGGCGGCGCTCCCCCGGGGACCGGGCGGTGGCGGTCGGCGAAGGGTGGCATCAGAGGTGCTCGAACCAGGTCCGGCGCTCCCAGTCGGACACGTCGACGTCGCCCGGCGCCAGCCCGGACCGCTCGAGGTAGAGGTCCCACTCGAAGCGCTTGACCGAGTCGTAGTGGGCGGCAACCACCGGTCCGATCGCGGCCTGCAGCACATCGTCGGCCGCGAACGCATCGAGCGCCTCGTCCAGCCGGCGCGGCAGCCGCGGGAAGCCCCGCCCGGCGGCGTGTTCGTCGGTCAGGTGGCCGACATCGACCTTGGCCTCGGGCGGCAGCGCCAGGTCGCGCTCGACGCCGTCGCGGATCGCCGCGAGCAAGCCAGCCACATGCAGGTACGGGTTCATTGCGCCGTCGCCGGCCCGGTATTCGAGATGCCGGCCGCGTCCGCGACCGGGCACCCGGACCAGCGCCGAGCGGTTCCCGATCGCCCAGCAGACATGGGCCGGCGCCCAGGAGCCGGGCAGCAGTCGCTTGTACGAGTTGGGCGTCGGGGCGGCCAGGGCGGCCTGCGCCTGGGCGTGTGCCAGCAGCCCGGCGATCGCGGGACCGGCGGATGGGGACAGGGCATCCGGGTCGTCCGGGTCGGCGACGAGGTCCTCCTCGGGGCCGTCGGCCCGGCGCAACCCGAGATGGACATGGAGGCCGTTGCCCGGCAGGGCTGCGTACGGCTTCGGCATGAACGAGGCGCTCAGCCCGGAGTCGCGGGCGGCGGTCCGGATCAACTGGCGGGCCAGCAGGAAGTGGTCGGCTGCCGTCAAGGGATCGGCCGGCAGGAGGCTGACCTCGAACTGGCCCGGGCCGTACTCCTTGGCGAACTGGTGGACGGCGATCCCGGCATCCGCGAGGTCGGCCAGGACCCGCGCCCCGAGCTCCCAGCGCGCGTCGAGGCCCTCCACGGCGAACATCCGGCCCGTGTCGCGCAGAAGGGCCTCGGGGTCGGCGCTGGGAACGACCACGAACTCGGCCTCGAAGGCGACCCGGACCGCGATCCCGGCCGCGCTGAGGCGCTCGACCTCGGCCGACAGGACGGCACGCGGATCACCGGCCCACGGCCGGCCGAGATCGTCGGTCAGCCGCGCGAAGGCCTGGGCAACGCGTGGGCGGCCGGGGAGGGCCACGATCGTTCCGCCATCCGGGACGGCCCGGAAGTCCCCGGAGTCGGCGCCGAACGCCGGATGGGGCACCTGCTCGTCGGTGACGGCCAGGTCCCAGTTCGCCATGGCAAACGTGACGCCGTCCGCAGCCACCTCGGCAAACCGTGCCTGCGGAATGGCCTTCGCCCGGCCGAGGCCGGCGTAGTCGTGATAGACCACCCACAGAACGTCGGCACCGATGTCGGCCAGCCGCGCAGCCGTGGCCGCCGGACTGCTCATCTCATCAACTCCGCTTGCCACGGGCGACAGAACCACGTTGTCTCTGGCCTCCCCGCCTTGCATAGTACCGGCGTCGGGCCAGCGCGCACGCGCTCGGTCGACAGGGAGAGGAGGAGCATGTGGCGTCTTCGAATGGGGGTGCGACTCTCGAACGGAACGCGGTCGGCCTGACCGCGGTCCTGTTCCAATCCATCACCCACATGGCGCCGGCGGTCGCCACCGCCCTGTCCATCGGCTTCGCGACGACGCTGGCCGGTGGGATCACGCCGCTGGCAGTCGTCTTCGCCCTGGTCGCCTGCCTGTTCACGGCCTACTCGATCGGCCAGCTCGCCCAGCACCTGCCCTCGGCAGGCGGCATGTACACCTACGTCAGCCGCGGGCTCGGATCGTTCGTCGGCTGGCTCATGGCCTGGGCGTTCGCGCTCGCCGAGCCCATCGTTCCGGCGGCGCTCTATGCGTCGTTCGGGCTGTTCGGGGCGGGATTCGTGACCACCCTGACCGGCTTCAGCCACGAGTTGCTGTGGCTCCCGCTGGCCGTCCTGTGCGGGGTGATCGTCTGGTGGCTGACCTATCGCGGCATCTCGATCTCGACCCGGGTCGGGGTCCTGCTCGGCGTCGTCGAGATCGCGATCTTCGTCGCCGTCTCGGCCCTGCTGATCCTGAACGCCGGCAGTCGCAACACGCTCGGGGTCTTCATCCCGGCCGACGGCAACTACCTGCCGGCGTTCCAGGGGATGGTCTTCTGCCTGCTCGCATTCGTCGGATTCGAGGCCGCAGCGCCCCTCGGGGAAGAGGCAGCGGAGCCGCGCCGGACGATCCCGACCGCGGTCGTCATGTCGTGCCTGCTGATCGGCGTCTTCTACATCTTCAACTACTACGCGGCCGCGGTCTTCTTCGGCCCTGACAAGCTCGCGACCGACTTCCTCGGCTTCAACAATGCCGACCCATGGGGCGGCATGGCCGAGCAGGTCCTGCCGGGCATCGGCAGCCTCCTGATCACGTTCGCGATCCTGAACAGCTCGATCGCCAACGCCAACTCCGGCGCCACGGCATCGACCCGGGCGATCTTCTCGCTCGGTCGCGGCGGGCTCCTGCCGCGCTGGTTCTCGGTGGTCCACCCGGCCCACCGGACTCCGGTGAACGCGGTCCATGCCCAGGGCATCCTCGGGATCGTCCTGGCGGTGGGCCTCGGCATCGTCTTCCAGGGTGTCTCGACCGGCGGGCCCCTGACGACCTACATCTTCATCGGCTATGCCCTGGGGCTGCTCTTCGCCGCGATGTACATCGCGGTCAACGTCGCCGTCATCGGCTTCTTCCTGGGCGAGCGGAGAGCGGACTTCAACCCGGTCAAGCATCTCGTGATCCCGATCCTCGGGGTCCTCGCGATGATCCCGGCATTCCTGTCCGTCCTGGGCGGGTTGACCATTCCGGTCCTGAATATCCCGATCCCGGCCCTCGCGGCGCCGTACGACATCGTGCCGATGCTCGTCGCTGTGTGGATGGTGATCGGCGTCGTGTTGTACGTCGTGCTTCGCGGGCGCAACCCCGAGGCCATGGCGGCGATCGGCCAGGCGGTCAGCGAGGCCTGACCGCGGGCCGGACGACGATCAAGCCTGCCGCGCGACCCCGTCGCGCGCATCCGCGAGCCCCCGCTCAGGCGGGGGCTCGTTCGATTCCGGTCGACCGCCCTACTCGAACAGCGAGAGCGGGCAGTGGGCCGTGACGACGTAGTTCGGCATGTCCACGATCTCGCTGATCCGGAGGTCCACGGCCACGCTCGTCAGGAGATATGCGTCCAGCGCAGCGATCCCGTGCTCCCGGCCCAGCCAGTCGATCATCCGGCGGACCGCGTCCCGGGCCGCGCCGAGGAGATCCGGCCCGATCCCGTCGGTCGCGTAGCGCCGCCCGACCGGAGTCGACATGTTCGCCGTCAGGAATTCCGGTCCGGTCAGGTGGAGGTCCTTGCGCACGGTCAGCCGGACGACGGCCCGCATCGGCGTCTCGATCGCGGTCCCGCAGACCTCGCCGTCACCCTGCGCCGCATGTCCGTCGCCGATCGACAGGCGGGCGCCATGGTGGAACACCGGCAGGAAGAGGGTCGCCCCGGCGGTCAGGTGCCGGGTGTCCATGTTGCCGCCGTGGAGGTCCGGCGGGATCGTCGAGAGAGGACCCGTCGGCGGGGCAACGCCGACCTCGCCGCAGAACGGCGCGATCGGGACGTGGACGCCGGGCAGGAACTCCGCGCGGCCGCCGACGCCCGGGACGCGGGTGATCCGCAGGGCTGGGTCGGGGAAATCGTCGGCCAGCAGACCGAAGCCGGGGATCGCCGCCGTCCAGCCCCAGTCGGCAGGCTCGAACTCGAGGAGGTCGACCTGGAGAGTGTCCCCCGGCTCGGCCCCGACGACGGCGATCGGGCCGTTGACCTGGTCGACCCGGTCGAAGTCGAGCCGGGCCAGGTCGTCCACGGTCGAGGCCGCCGTCAGCTGCCCGCCGGACGCGTCGAGCAGGTCGAACTCGACCACGGCACCGCTGTCGACGGTCTCGATCGGCGGGATCGCCGGGTCCCACTTCAGGTGGAAGCGTTCGCTGGTGATGTGGACCGCGGGATTCGTCGCCATCAGACCTCCTCCGCGGCATTGTAGGCACGGCCCCGTCGCCCCGGATCGGGCGGCAGCCACGAAGCGCAACGCTTGCGAACCCGTTGCAGCCGCACCGGAGCCCGTTCCCCGGGCGCGACCCGGTGGTACGATCCCGGCACTCGAGCCGGCTCCTCGTACGGGGTCCGTCCACGACGCCAAACGGCGGCTGGATGCAAGGACCCGCGATGCCCCGGTGGAGTGAGGAGTGCGCACGTGTCGACGGTGACGTTCGAACACATCAGCAAGTCCTACGGCGACGTCCAGGTCGTCAAGGACATGAA
>JANLYK010000105.1:0-3497 GCA_031365595.1 Chloroflexota bacterium
TACTCGGGATCCTTGAGCTTCTTCCAGATCTCGGCATGTTCGCGCTCGTCGGCGGCGATCGCCTCGACCTCGGGCGAGGCGTCCTGACCTTCGTAGATCTCCTCCTCGTCGCCCTCGAGCGCGGTGACCAGATCGCTGACGGCTTTCGTCCCGAACACGCGGGCGAGCAGGACGATCACCGCGACCCGAGGCCGTGCCCGGGTCGGTGCCGCCGGGACGTCGACTCCGGCCTCCCGCAGCTTGGTCGCCCAGACCTCGGCATGGCGCCGCTCGTTGCCGGCGATCCGGTGGAACGCGCCGGCCCGATGGGCATCCTTCTCGATCGCGGCGAGTGCGTCGTAGAGGAGGATCGCGTCGCGCTCGAGACGCAGGTTGGCAAGGCTCTGGGCGGTGTCGGGGGCCATGGGATCATCGTACCGGCGCTAGACTCCGGGCGATGACGGGCCCGGACGTTCCGCCGCTGCGCTACCTGTCGGCGGCCGACGTGACAGCGGCGATGCCGCCCCTGGCCGAGCGCCTCCGGCTCGCCGAGCGGACGATGACGGCCCTCGTCGCCGATGCCGAGCTGCCGCCGAAGATCGGCGTCCATCCCCGGCCGAGCGGCTCGTTCGCGCATACGATGCCGGCCCATCTGCGGGGCACCGACGAGGCGGGGACTGACGACCTCGTCGGGATGAAATGGATCGCCGGCTTCCCGGCGAACGGCGCCCGCGGCCTGCCCGCCATTCACGGCCTCGTGATCCTCAACGATGCCGGAACCGGGCTCCCCACCGCCATCCTCGACGCCGGGCCGATCACCGCCGAGCGGACCGCGGCGATCAGCGGGGTCGCCATCGCCCGGTTCGCGCCCGAGGTGACGGGCCGCCCGGTTCGGGTGGCGATGCTCGGCGCGGGCGTCCAGGCACGGAGTCACCTCGCGGTCATCGGTCATGTTATGCCCGGCGCCGCACTCAGGGTGTTCGACCGCCACGTGGACCGGGCGGCGGCGCTCGCGGAAACGGCCGCGTCGGTCCCGGGCATCGGCTCGACGGCCGTCGCCCCGACCCCCCGCGACGCGACCCGCAACGCCGATGTCGTCCTGACCGTGGCCTCGTTTGCGCCCGCCGACGAACGCCAGGCCATGACGGACGATTGGCTCGGCCGGGACGTGCTCGTGGTCGCGGTCGACTACGCGACGTACGTCAACGCCGCCGTCGCTCGGGACGCGGCGCTGTTCATCGTGGACCAGCGCGAACAGTTCCTGGCCAATCGCAACGCCGGCCAGTTCGACGGCTACCCGGACCCCGGGCTCACCCTGGGCGAGGCGCTCCTGGACGGGACGCCGCGGCCGGCCGTCGGCCACGTGCTCGTGACGCATCTCGGCGTCGGCCTCGCGGACCTCGTGTTCGGCGAGGCGATCCTGCGCCGGGCGACGGCCGCGGGCCTGGGCACGATCCTGGCGCGCTGAGCCCGGCTATTCCTCGCTGAGCGGCAGCGGCCCGTCCGGGACCTCGATCAGGACACGCCCATCCTCGATCACGACCGGGTAGATCTCGAGCGCCAGTTCCGCGGGCGGATCGATCGGCTCGCCGCTCGACAGGTCGAAGCGCGACAGGTGCAGCGCACAGGTCAGCGTGCCCGCGGTCAGGAAGCCCTTGTCGAGCTCGAAATACTCGTGCGAGCAAATGCCCTGGGTGGCGGTGAAGTCCCCGCTCTGGTTGATCAGGAGCACCTGGTCGGTGCCGTCGACGACGATGATCCGCATCTCACCGTCGGCGAGCTCGTCGACCGCGGCAAGATCGATCCGCCTCACGGGCGAAGGCGGAGCGCCCGCGGGGGACGAAGACTGCCGTCACCGCGGAGCCCGACTTGTGGAGGCATCAAGCCGCGGGCTTGGCCGAAGCAGCGCCAGCCGCGAGCGCGCCGGCATCCCACTTCGCTTCGAGCAGCTCGCGCAACCGATCCTGGGCCTCGACGAGCGGAACCCGCGCCACGACCGGCTCGAGGAAGCCGAGGACGATGAACTTGCGGGCGTCCTCGGGCGAGATGCCGCGGCTCTCGAGATAGAAGAGCTGGGTCTCGTCGATCGGGCCGACGGCGCTCGAATGGGCGGCCCGCCGGCAATCGGGCTGGTCGATCTCGAGCGACGGGATCGCGACCGCGCGAGCCTGCTTGGACAGGTTCATCCCGAACTCGCCGAGGAAGCTGTCGGTCCCGATCGCGGTCGGCTCGATGATGATCAGGCCCTTCATGTACGACCGGGTCGCGTCGAGCAGCGCCGCCTTCGAGAGCAGGTTGCCGGTCGTGTCGCGGCCGATGTGGCGGGTGTTCGAGGTCAGGTCGAACAGCTGGTCACTCGAGCCGAAGACGATCTCGACCTGCTCGACCGAGCTCCGGTCGCCGGCGAGGCGGTTGTCGACCCGCGAGCGGACGAGCCGGCCGCCGAGCTGGGCGAGCGCCCAGCGCAGGGTCGCGCCCTCGCCGATCTCGGCCTGGCGATGCTGGAAGGCGACGGTGCCCTCGGCGAAGTCCTGGATCGAGGCGACGGCCAGCTCCGCGCCGGCGGCCAGGTGAATCTCGAGCGATCCGGTGAAGAGGGCCTGATCGGCGGCCCGGTCGCCGGCCGTTGCCGACGGCAGGAGCTCCTCGACGACCGACGCGGACGCGCCCTCGCCGAGATCGAGGATCGTCCGCGTCAGGAGTGCCCTGCCCGGTTCGCCGGCCTGCCAGCGCAGGACGATCGGGCGCTCGAGGTGGACCCCCGCCGGAACGTGCAGGACGATCCCCTGGTTCCAGCCCGCGCGGGTCAACTGGGCGAGCTTGTCGTCGTCGGGGAGCGACCCCGCGTCGGCGAGCAGACGCTTCGCCAGCTCCGGGTCGCGGGCGAGGAGGCCACCGATCGTGTCGAGGACCACGCCGGCCGTCCGGGCCTCGTCGTCGAGAACGATCGCGTCGACGCGATCTTCCGCGATCGCGATGAGGCCGGAAGCCCCCGGCGGGAGGTCGGTGCGGGCCGTGGTCGGCGAGGACCCCGCGGCGTCCCACGGTACGACGTCCGCGAGGTTCGCGGTGCGCAGGTCGACGTAGGTCGTATATAGCTGGTTCGACTCGACCGGCTGCGTCTGGTAGCGCTCGAACGCGGCGCGCCGGTCGGCGGTGAGCCAGTCCGGCTCGGCCGCCGAGTGGGCGGCGACCGTCGCCTCGTCGAGGGTGAAGGTGAGTTCGTTCGGAGCACGCCGTGGGGCACGGGTTGGTCGGACCGGCGCGGCGGTCGTCGCCTCGGGAGTCGCGTCGATCACCCGAGCGACCCCTCCATCTCGAGCTTCACAAGCCGGTTGAACTCGATCGCATATTCCATCGGGAGCTCCTTCGTGAAGACCTCGAGGAAGCCCTGGACGATCAGGTTCGTCGCCTCGTTCTCGGTCAGGCCGCGGCTCATCAGGTAGAAGACCTGCTCCGCGCTGACCTTGCCGACGGTGGCCTCGTGGGTCATCGTCGTGTCGTCTTCCTGGATGTCG
>JANLYK010000126.1:0-2418 GCA_031365595.1 Chloroflexota bacterium
GGGGCGAGCATCGCAGTCGTCCTGATCGCCCTCTTCGTGCTGGGCACCGCCGAGACGTTTGCCGATGCCTCGAGCAGCACGTTGATCCCGAGCCTCGTGGCGCGGGAGGATCTCGGTGTCGCGAACGCCCGCCAACAGGGAGCCGTGCTCCTGCTCAACGATCTCGCAACGCCTCCGATCGGGGCCTTCCTCTTCGTGCTCGGGATGGCATTGCCGTTCGGGGTGAACGCGGCCGGGTTCGCGCTCGGCGCCGTCCTTGTCGCCCGCATCTCGACCAGCACGCGGGCCGAGCGGTCGAGCGAGCCGTCACACCTTCGAGCAGAGATTGCCGCGGGCATCCGCTGGCTGGTCCAGCACCCCCCGATGCGGACGCTCGCGCTCACGATCGTTCTCTTCAACGTCACGTACGGCGCCGCCTGGTCCGTGTTCGTGCTCTACGCCGGCCAGCGGCTCGGCATGGACGAGATCGGGTTCGGGCTGATCACGACCGCGGTCGCCATCGGCGGGATCGGCGGCACGCTCGCGTACGGTCGCCTCGAGCGGCGGTTCGCGTTGGCGGACCTGATGCGGGTCGGCTTGGTGATCGAGACGCTGACCCACCTCGTGCTCGCCCTCACGACGTCAGCGCAGATCGCCCTCGCCACGCTCGTCGTCTTCGGGGCGCACGCCTTCGTATGGGGGACCTTGTCGACCGTCGTCCGCCAGCGGGCGGTTCCCGACGAGCTGATGGGCCGGGTCGGCAGCGTCTATCGGATCGCGATCATGGGCGGCATCGTCATCGGGACCCCGATCGGCGGCCTGCTCGCCCGCCAGTTCGGGATCACCGCCCCGTTCTGGTTCGGGTTCTTCGGCTCGGCCGCCCTCGTCGTGATCCTGTGGCGCCAGTTCGCCCTGATCGTCGACGCCGGCGAGGTGTCCGCGAAGGAGTGAAAGCTCAGCGGGGCTGGTCGAGCAGGTCGAGAACTTCCGCGAATGCGTCGATCCCCGGCGCCCCCGACGGAGCGAGGACCACCTGGATCAGGTCGATGCCGAGGGCGGCGAGTTTGCGCAACCGGTCGGCCACGATCTCCGGCGTGCCACGCAGCGAACCGCCATCGGCCTCGGCGCCATCGAGGGCAACTGACACGCCGATCGTCATGCCGAGCGTAGCCGGGTCGCGGCCGGAGGACTCGCATGCCGCCCGAACACGTTGCACTGCCAACTCAACTCCGGGTCCCGGATCGTCGTCGTCGAACACGAACCAGCCGTTCCAGAGGTCGGCATGCTCGACCGTCAGACGAAGCATCCGTGGGCCCGTGCCCAGGGCGCCGATCAGGATGGGTGGTCCGTCAGCTCGCGGTCCCCTCGGCTGCAGCACCGCTCGTGCCGCCCGATGGTGACGTCCTTCGAAGTCCACAAAGCCGTCACGCAGGAGGGGGCGGATGATCTGGAGCGCCTCCTCGAACCGACCGACCGGCTTTTGCCACTCGAACCCGAATCGCTCGTGCTCGCTCCAGTGATCGCCCGCTCCTACCCCGAGGATGACCCGGCCGCCGCTGATTTCGTCCACGGTGTCTGCGATCTTCGCGAGCAACGCCGGATTGCGATAGCCCGCGCACGAGACGAGGGTCCCGAGCTGGATGGTCGTCGTCGCTACCGCCAGGCCGGCGAGGATCGACCAGGCCTCCCAGGCGTACGTCGGCGGATCTGCGGGATCGACCGCAGCTGGCGTCACGCGATCCGGCGGCCGGTCCCAGTCATCGTCCATCACGAAGTGATCGGGAACCCACAGCGATGTGAAGCCGACGGCCTCGGCCAGACGCGCGTTCGACACGATGGTCGACCAGCGCACTCCGGCCTCGCCGTGGCCGTTGGCCCAGTGCGGGAGACCGGAGCCGTCGGTCCAGGTGGGGATCATCAGACCGACCTCGACGGGCTTTTCGGGTCGGGTGTCGTGCTCCGTATCGGGTGTCATGGCCGCGGTCGCTCTCCTGGCGTGGCGGGTCAAAGGTGCGCGATGACCATCATCACCGGTCGGCGTCCCGGCAAGGTGCAGAAGTTGACGTCTCCTGGATATGCCGCAACGCCCAATCCCACTGAGTCGGTACCCTTGTCGACCATGCCTGCTGAATTCATCTACACCGCCTACAAGCTCGCCCGCCACTACCCGCCGGACCGGACCGTGCTCGAGGACATCTCGATCTCGTTCTTCCCGGGCGCCAAGATCGGGGTCATCGGCTCGAACGGGGCCGGCAAGTCGAGCCTGCTCCGGATCATGGCCGGGCTCGACGATGGCTTCACCGGCGAGGCGCGCCTGACGCCCGGTTTCACGGTCGGATACCTCAGCCAGGAGCCGCAACTCGATCCCGCCAAGGACGTGAAGGGCAACGTCCTCGACGGCGTCGGCGAGGTCCACGGCCTGATCGAGCAGTACAACGC
>JANLYK010000129.1:0-6544 GCA_031365595.1 Chloroflexota bacterium
AGCGCCGACCCGCCGATCACGAACGCCGCCACGCCCACGACCGTGAGCAGTCCGTGACTCGGGACCGCAGGCTCGAGTGCCAGCAGGCTCAAGCCGACGACCACGAGCAGCAGCCCGGTCAGGTCGGTCGGCAAATGCACGAATCCCACCGCAGCAAGGGCGATCGCGACCAGCCCGACGATGCCCGTCAGGACGTTCGGGTTGTGGACCTCGAACAGGAGCGCGAGCAGACCGAACGTGAAGAGGAGGAACGCGACGTTCGGATCGGCGAGGAGCCGGAGCGCGCCGTCGAACGGGTTCATGACGGCGTCCACGATGGGCGCGCCTGCGAGGCGCAGGACGACGTCCCGTCCGCCGACCTGGACCGCTCGCCCGTCGGCGCCCGTGACGACCTCCTCGATGGTGGATGCGAGCCCATCGACCACGCCGAGAGCGACGGCGTCGGCGGCCGATGACGAGCGCGCCTCGCTGACGGTTGCGGCGGCCCAATCGGCGGGGCGATTGCGAGCCTGGGCGATCGAGGTGGCCCACGCGATCGCGTCGTTCCGGATCTTGTCGCCGAGTGTGCCCGGGATGTCGTTGCCCGACGCATCGATCGGCGACGCCGCACCGATTCGGGTCCCGGGCGCCATGAACGAGAGGTTCGCGGCGAGGGTGATGAACGTGCCCGCGCTGGCGGCGAACCCGCCGGCCGGCGCGACCCACACGACCGTCGGCAACGGCGCGCCGAGCAAGGTTCCGACGATTGCCTGTGTGGAGGCCAGGCTGCCACCCGGCGTGTCGAGGCGGATGATCACGGCCCGGGCGCCGGCGCCCGCGGCGGCGGCCAGGCCGTCGCGCAGCTGGTCGGCCATCACGGCATCGACCTCGCCGTCCGCGGTCAGCACGATGACGGATCCCGGCTCGGCCGCACGGAGCGGCGCGGCAACCGCGAGGAGTGACGCCATGGCGATCAGGATCGCCCCGACGACCCTTCTCGTGACCCCGTGCTGGTGATCGGAACGGTGGTTCACCGACGACCTCCTGGGGTCATCGTAGCGCGGCTTCGGCCTCGAGGAACTCGAACGCGATCCGGCTCCAGGTCTCGAGCTGATCCGTCACGGCGGCCACGTCGAAGGACGGAGCGAACCGGCCGCTGAGCTTATCGGTCTCGCGGATTTCGACCGGCCGACCCGCCGCGTCGCCGACGTACACGAGGCCGAGATGGACTGCGCCGACCGGGGTGGAGTCGTCGTTGAGCAGGCCCACGAATCGGAAGTCGGGCACGAAGTCCACGCGCAGCTCCTCGTGCCATTCCCGGGCCAGGGCCCGGCCCAGGTCGCCGTCGAGACCGCCGTCCGCCGGGTTGACATGGCCCCCGACTCCGATCGAGTAGCGATCGTGGAGACGCGCGTCGCCGCCGGCCTTCGTCCGCTGCATCAGGAACCACGTGTCGGCGTCCCGGAGGACGGGGTACGGGATGATCTGTTTCCAGGTCGGATCGATCTCCACGGCCGAGCGGGGTCGAAAGGTGCCGCGCCGGGCGATCAGGTCCGCAACGTCCGGTTCCGGCCGGGTGCGCATGCCGTACCAGGCGACTCCCCCGCCGAGCGTCGCGATCACGTCGGCGGTCGGCACGACGAGGACGAGCTCGTCGGTCATCCGGGCCCGTCCGCATCGGCCGCGCCCACCGCAGGTTCACGCGCCGCGCTGTTGCGCGCATCGGCAAGCCGCCGCTCGACCTCCGCTGGGTCGACGGCGCCGGCCTCGATCAACTCCAGCCAGTCGCCGAGGACCGCGTGGAGGGTGCGCAGCCGATCCCCGATCGCCGGCGCGTTGGTCGCCACGATCCCGGCGCCCATCGCCGGGTCGCCCTGGGCGAGCCGGGTCATGCTCACCCAACCGCCCGCGGCCAGCGACGACGCGGCCGGCCAGTCCGGGCCGCCGGTCATGGCCTCGACCAGCGCCGCCGAGACGATGAGCGGAAGGTGGCTGATCGCCGCTACCGCCGAATCGTGGGCGGCAGCCGACATCCGGATCGGCCGCGCCGCGCAGGCCGCCGCCAGGCCTGCCACCCGATCGTCCGCAGCGGCGTCGCCCGGTTCAGCGGGAACGACCACCCACGGCCGATCCCGGAACAGGTCCGGATCGGCGGCCGCAAACCCGCTCGTCTCGCGGCCGGCCATCGGGTGGCCGCCGACGAACCGCAGCCCATTGGCCCGCGCTCGGTCCACGATCGCGGCCTTCGTGCTCGCGACATCGGTCACGACGGCGTCAGGTGCGAGGTCGAGAGCGAGCGGACCAGCCAGGTCGTCGAGCAGCGCGAGGCAGGCCAGGGGCGGGGCCGCGAGGACGATCAGGTCAGCGCCGCGGATCGCGTCGCGGGCCGAGGAGGACGCCTCGATTCGATCCGGTGCCGCCGCCGCCGCACGTGGACCGCGGCCGTCCGGAGTCCAGGCGGTGGCCCGCGTCGCGTAGCCGGCGCGGACCGCGGCACGGGCCACGGACCCGCCGATCAGGCCGAGGCCGAGGAAGGCGATGTGCACGCCCCGAGTATGTCAGCCACACGCTTGACGCTGTTATCCTCGAAGCCTCGGTGAGTCGCGCCTTGACGGTCCGGACGAATTCGGGAGGGGACCACGTGAATTCGGAGGGGAAGCGGATCCGCGTCCTGTTCGTCGAGGACCACCAGTTGCTGGCCGATGCCCTGTCCGCGCTCCTTGCGCGCGAACCCGACATGGAGATCGTGGGCATCGCCGGAACCGTCGCCGCCGCCAAGCTGATGGCCCGCGAGCGTCTCGACGTCGTTCTCATGGACTATCACCTGCCCGACGGCACCGGCGCTGAGGCGACCCGCGCGATCAAGGCGCGCTGGCCGGCCGCACGCGTCGTGATGGTCACCGCGATCTCGGACGATGAGACGGTCCTCGAATCGATCCAGGCTGGCGCCGACGGATACATGACCAAGGACCGCGCAGCCGAGGACATCGTGAAGGCAGTTCGTGACGCGCACGCGGGCGAGATCCTGCTGCCTCGCTCGGTGATCGTCGAGATCGCTCGCCGGGTCGCTGTTGCACGCGAGCGCGGCGACGAGCGCCGGATCGTCGAGCCGCTGACGCCGCGCGAGCTGGAGGTCCTGCGCGCCCTGACCGAAGGCCTCTCCACACCGGACATCTGCGAGCGCCTGTTCATCGCCCCGAACACGCTCCGGACCCACGTCCAGAACATCATGGGCAAGCTTCGCGTCCACTCCAAGCTCGAGGCGGTCGCATTCGCGCTCCGCTATCGCCTCGTCGAGCCGCCGCGCCCCGAGGACGTACCGCCGGGCCAGGGCTGAGTGGCACCCGGGACCGGCGGACTACGCGCCCGAAGCCTTCCGCCGAGGACCGGTTCGCCGCGGCTCCGCGCGACGCTCCCCATCGTCGGTCGGCGGACCAGGGTCCTCGTTCGAATTCTGGCGTCGGGTGGACAACCGGCGGTCGAGATCGCGCCGCTCCGAGTCGAGGAAGGCGCCACAGCGCGGACACCGCCGTTCTTCGCGGAAGAGCGCCTCGAGCGGCGCGACGGTGTAGATCTGGCGGCCACACGACCAACACGCGAGATTGGGCATCGCCCCGATGGTAGCCGAGACCCCGGCGACGACCGTTTGGGAGCGCTCTCGTCCGGACCGACCCTCGTGACGACGAATGGCCCCTCACTGGCGCCGGATTACGTCGGATGGGTGATGCGCTGCGGCCCCGCTCGACTCAACAATCGCGGTGCGGGTTTCCTCCAGGGCAACCCACCGATCACTCAGGCAGGTGATCGTTCAGCGGGCCGCTTCGTTCCCCCCGGAGCGGCCCGCTGAGTCTCCCAGGGCCGCACGCACGCCTCAGGCCTGGTCGGGACGACCGGCGCTCCGGCGGCGGCGCCCCAGGTCGCGACCGGTCCGGACCATCCGTCCGCGCGCGGTCGCCACGAGGGCGCCCAGGCCGAGCGGCAGGACGAGAACGATCCCGCTGCCGTTGCCCTTGCCGTTGCCGCCCGCCTGGTCGGCTCCCTTGCCGCAGGGTCGCGTTGGCGGCGGGGTCACCTTGCGATGACCGGGCGGCCCACTGTCCTTGTCCGGGCACGGCGGCAGCGCCTTGCGAACCTTGGCCGCCACGGGGACGGGCGTTGCCGTGGGGCGCGGCGTCGGCTGAGCGGTCGGCTTCGGCGTCGGCTGAGCGGTCGGCTTCGGCGTCGGCGCGGGCGTCGCCGTCGGTGTTGGCTTCGGCGTCTGCGCGGGCGTCGCCGTCGGTGTTGGCTTCGGCGTCTGCGCGGGCGTCGCCGTCGGTGTCGCGGTCGGGCGAGCCGTCGCTACGGGCGTGGGCGTCGGGGTCCTCTGCGCAGAGGTCGGGCTCGGCCGCGTTGTCACGATCGAAGGGGTCGGCACGATCGACGGGGTCGGCTCGAACGATGGGCCAACGGACGGGCCGAGCGAGGGGCTCACCGAGGGCACGTCGGTCGGTACGACTATGGTCGGGCTCGGGACGGGTTCGCCGCCGGTCGGCGTGGCCTGCGGAACACTGCTCGGCGCGAACGGGGTACCGGTCGGGGTCGGGGTGGGCCGGGCGTCCGCGATCTCCCCTGCCGGAGGCGTCGGTGCCACGAATCCCGCGGTCAGCGCAACGGTCGCAAGAATGAGGTTCAGGACTCCCATGGCGACGACCAGCCGGGCGCGCTGAGCAACGGTCACGTGGGTTGTTGACTCCTTCCGACCAGCGGCGACGTCCGCGCCACGGGCTCTTGCATCGTAGCATCCGGACCCCTCGAGCCGCCCGGAGCAGACCGGGCCGGACTCCTCCGAACGTCAGCCCAGGACCGTCTCGGAGCGGGCGAGGTAGCGGGCGCGACCATCCCCTGTGATGCTCTCGAACAGGATCATCCGGTCGATCGACGATTCGATCGCGATGCTAGCGGCAGCGGCCTTCAGCGCGGCGACCGTGGCCGGGCCCGCGCGCACGCCGTCGGCCCGAGCAAGGGTCAGGTGAGCTCGGAACGGTCGACGCTCCCGTTCCCAGCCGATCGTGGCGAGCTCGTCATCGAGGCGTCCGGCGAGGGCCGCCAGCTCGTCGGTTCCAAGATCCAGATCCAGCCACAGCGTCCGGGGCCGGCCGGTCGGCGGGAAGGCATCGGCGCCGGAGATCCGGATCCGGAACGGCGGACTGGCCGCGCCGGTGCGGGCCACTGCCTTCGCAAGATCCGCCACGCCTGCCTCGGGCGTCGGGCCGAGAAAGCGAAGGGTCAGGTGCAGGCCTTCGAGCCGGACCCAGCGGACGCCGCGGCCCGGCGGCTCGCCGGCGCGGATCGTCTCGACGAGGTCGGCGACGGCGATTCGCGCCGAATCCTGGAGTGGGACCGCAACGAAGAGGCGCGGCTCCTCGGTCAAGTCGGTCGGTCGGCGCGGTCCGGCCGGTCGGCGAGTCCGGCGCGTTCGGCCTGCCAGGTCGCCCGATCCGCCTGTAGCACCGCCCGGGCTCGCGCCGCGTCGCGCCAGCCAACAACGTCGGTCTCCTTGTCCTCGAGCATCTTGTAGGTGTTGAAGAAGTGCTCGATCTCGACCAGCCGGTGCGGCCGGACCTGGCCGAGGTCCTCGACGTGCGCCTGATGCGGGTCCGCGACGGCGACGCACAGGACCTTGAAATCCTCCCCCTGATCGTCGCGCATCTCGAGGCCGCCGATCGGGCGGGCCCAGACCCGGCAGCCCGTGAACGTCGGCTCATCGATCAGGAGCAGGGCGTCGGTGTGATCGCCGTCGCCGGCCCGGGTGTCGGTGATGAACCCGTAGTCGAAGTTGTAGTGGACGGCCGAGGCGAGAACGCGATCGAGGCGGAACACCTCGGCCTCCTCGTCGAACTCGTACTTGTTCCGACTGCCCCGCGGGATCTCGACCACGACCTCGACCACGCCGGGGAAGTCGTCCGGGCCGGGTCTCATCGAATCCGCTCGCTGTCCATCGGCGGAGTGTAGCCGTGGCGGACGCGGCGGGCACGGAAACGCCCGAAGGAACCGACTGCGAACGGTGGCGACCCCTGGAACGACCAGCCTTGATGTGATCTCGGCCGGCCGGCTCCCGGATCGGCGGTCGCGGCCCGGGCGTGCCTTGCGGCTCGTCCGTTCCGGACCGGCGGCGCTGCGCGGGTCACCCCTCGCCTCGCCTGTCCGTTTGCGTTGGCCCCTTCGGGCAAGACGAACCATATGCCCGTGTCCAGGTCCCGACAACCGACTTGTCCACGAACTGCAGGGCCAGGGACCCGATTCTGTCCACGAACTGCCATCCACTGTGGACGAAATGTGGAAGCATCGCTCGTCGATCCGTGCTACGCGCCGGCGACGACCGCAGCGGACAGCGGCGACCTGGCGCGGTCACGGAACGGAGGCGCGGCGAGCCCGTGTCAGGGCAAGGCGGAGGGGAGGACCGGAGCGAGCAGATTCGGACGCCTGCGAGCGAGGACCGCGGCCGACAACGCCGCCCTGGCCCGGGATGGGCGCGCCGTCAGTCGTTGTAGAGGCGTTCCTCGATGAGCTTTTCCTGCACCGTTCG
>JANLYK010000141.1:0-3124 GCA_031365595.1 Chloroflexota bacterium
AGGGCCTGGCCGACGCCCTGGGCGATGCCGCCGTGGAGCTGGCCGTCGACGATCATCGGATTGATCTTCTTGCCGACGTCGTCGACCGCGATGTAGCGCTTCAGCTCCGTCTCGCCGGTCTCCTCGTCGATCTCGACGATCGCGATGTGGGTCCCGAACGGCCAGGTGCAGTTCGGCGTGTCGTAGTAGGCCGTCTCGTCGAGATACGGCTCCATCCCGGCCGGCAGGCTGAACCCGAGGTCGAGCGCGAAGGCGATCTCCTGGATGGTCTTCTTCTTGTCGGGCGAGCCCTTCACCCGGTACTCGGCGCCCTCGACCTCGATGTCGTCGACCGAGGCCTCGAGCATGTGGGCGGCGTAGCGCTTGGCCTTGTCCCGGATCTTGTCGGCAGCCTTGACCGCCGCCGTGCTCCCGACCGACGACGTCCGGCTGCCGTACGAGCCGTATCCGAACGGCGTGCCCTGGGTGTCGGAGTGCTGGATGACGATGTCGTCCATCGGCACGCCCAGCTCGTGGCTGATGATCTGGGCGTAGGTCGTCTCGTGGCCCTGGCCCTGGGGCTGGGTGCCCATCGTCACGATGATCTTGCCGGTCAGGTGGACCTTGATGTTGGACGACTCCCACATCGCGGCGCCCCAGCCCTCGCCGACCGCGCCGATCCACTTGGACGGCGCCACGCCGCACACCTCGATGTACGTCGAGAGGCCCATCCCGAGGAGCTTGCCGCGGCTCTTCGCCTCGGCCCGCTTGCTCTCGAGATCGGCGTAGCCCGCGGTCTTGAGGGCCATGTCCATCGCCGGCTCGTAGTCGCCGGAGTCGACGTAGATCTTCTCGCCGTTGACGGCGGTCCCGAGACCGGACGGGTTGTCGTACGGAAAGGCGTCCTTCGGGATGAAGTTCTTGCGCCGAAGCTCGGCCTTGTCCATCCCGATCTCGTTGGCGAAGAGGTCCATCGCCCGCTCGATCACGTAGGTCGCCTCGGGCCGGCCGGCGCCGCGGTAGGCATCGACGAACGTCGTGTTCGTGTAGACCCCGGTGACCTCGGCGTAAACGTTCGGGATCTTGTAGCAGCCGGACAGGACGCGGCCGTACAGGGTGGTCGGGATGCCTGGTCCGATCGTGGACAGGCGGCCGCCGAGGTTCGCGAAGGTCTTGACCTTGACACCGGTCACCTCGCCGTCGCGCTTGCCCGCGATCTCGACGTAGGTGATGTGGTCGCGGCCGTGGATCGTGGAGCCGTAACTCTCGCGCCGGCTCTCGACCCACTTGACCGGCCGCCCGCCGACGAGCTTGCTGGCGTGCATGACGAGGGCCATGTCCGCGTAGCAGAAGATCTTCGAGCCGAATGCGCCGCCGACGTCGGGGCTGATGCACCGGATCTTGTGTTCCGGGATGCCGGTCACGAACGCCGCCAGGAGGAGGCGCTGGATGTGCGGCGTCTGGCTCGACATCCAGATCGTGTACTCGTCGGTGCCCGGGTTGTACCAGCCGATGTCGCCACGAACCTCCATCGGGTTCGGGATCAGGCGGTGGTTCACGAGCCGTTCCCTGACGACGACCTCGGCGTCCCTGAGTGCCGCCTCCGTCCCGGCTTTGTCGCCGACGGTCCAGTCGAAGACGATGTTGTTCGGGGCGTTGTCATGGAGCTGCGGGGCGCCGGGCTTCGTCGACTTCGGTGTGGACGACGGCCGGCAGCGGTTCGTAGTCGACGTCGATCGCCTCGAGCGCGTCGATCGCCTGCTCGGGCGTCTCGGCGACGACGGCGGCGACGCCTTCGCCGGTCCACTTGACCGAATCGGTGGCCAGGATCCGGGGCGTGCTCACGTTGTTCGTGATCCCCGACGCGCCGCCGGCCGGCCAGGCCATCGGGAGCGGGTTCCACGGGATGTCGGCCCCGACGATCACCCCGATAACGCCGGGCATGCCTTTCGCCCTCGAGGTGTCGACCGAGCGGATGTTGGCGTGCGCATACGGGCTGCGCAGGATGGCGAGATGGGCCATTCCAGTCAGCTTGATGTCGTCGAGATAACGGCCTTGCCCGGTGATGAAGCGCGGGTCCTCGACCCGCTTGACCGAGGTGCCGAGGACGTCCTTGACGTCGGTAGCCATCGTTGCTCTCCTTCGGCCGTCGGTCAGACGCTGGCGGTGGACGGGGCCGGAGCGCCGGCGGAGGCACGCATCGTCGAGGCGGCCTCGCGGATGGCGGCCACGATGTTGTGATAGCCCGTGCAGCGGCAGATGTTGCCCTCGATCGCGTGCCGGATCTCCTCATCGCTGGGATCGGCGTTGCGGGCGAGCAGGTCCGACGCAGCCATGATCATTCCCGGCGTGCAGAACCCGCACTGGAGGCCGTGCTTCGCCCAGAATCCCTCCTGGAGTGCGTGGAGGCTGCCGTCCGCGCCCTGCATCCCCTCGATCGTCTTCACGTTGGCGCCGTCCGCCTGGACGGCGAGCATCGTGCAGCTCTTGACGGCCTTGCCGTCGATTGTGACGGTGCACGCGCCGCACTGGCTGGTGTCGCAGCCGACGTGGGTCCCGGTCAGCTCGAGATCCTCGCGCAGGAACTGGACGAGCATCCGTCTCGGCTCGACGTCCCCCTGGCGAGCCTGTCCGTTGACGACGAGCGCGATGTGCTCGGTCACGTGCGGAGCCTCCTTCCACGAATCCGAATCGGTGCCAGGCCGACGGCGCCTGGTCCCGCGGGTGAGTGCGGGTCCCCTGTCGATTGCGTCCGCGAGACAGTCAATGGTGAACCGGTCGCGAACCGGCTGCAAGACGATCGCGCGGGCCGCTCGACAGAGAGGCCCCGGGACTCGTCCCATGACCCGAGATCCGGGTCAGGGCGGCGGCGTCCACGCTCAACCATCGGTCCGTGTGTCGCTCGCAAAGCGTGCACGGGTTCGTTTCGACCCGATTGTCGGGTCAAGGGATTGCGTCTGGAGTCCATCCGGTCCCTCGGACGTCCGCGCGTTGAGCGCCAGTGAATGACGACCTGCTATTCATGCGCCATGTTCAATGGCCAAGCGGGTGACGACGATCTCGGCCGGCGGATTGGTGTGGTCGTCCGAACCACCCGCGAGGAGACGGGTTGGAGCCAACGCGAACTTGCCGCACGGCTCGGGAG
>JANLYK010000150.1:0-3417 GCA_031365595.1 Chloroflexota bacterium
CGAGCGGCTGCGGGCGCATCCATGGGTCCGGCCGGTGCCGATCCACGGCCTGATCTTCGATGTCGCGACCGGCCGCCTCACCGAGGTGGCCTAGCGTCGGCTCGGTGGCCCAGCGTCGGCTCTCATGCCGGTGCGCGGTGCGGTCCCGGCTCGCGACCAACCCGTTCCAGCCGTATCCTCGGCTCCCGAGCCACGGCGAGGAGGAGCGAGCAGTCGTGACCGAGAGCAACGGACAGGAGCCCGGCGACGGCGCGAAGCCGTGGATCCGGGCCGACGGCCAGGCGAAGGCGACCGGCCAGGCCCGCTACACCGCCGACCTTCCGTTCCCGGGCCTCGCCCACGCCCGGCTCCTGCTCGCGGGCCGGGCCCACGCGCGGATCGTCCGGCTCGACACGACCCGTGCCCGAGCCCTGCCCGGCGTGCTCGCGGTCCTGACCCAGGACGACGTCCCGGAGCGGCGCTACGGCTCGTTCGACTACGTCCTCGACCGGACGCTGTTCGCCCGCGACGTCATCCGGTTCGAGGGCGAGGTGGTGGCCGCGGTCGCCGCGCTGACGCCCGAGCAGGCGGCGGCTGCCGTCGCGGCGGTCGAGGTCGAGTACGAGGACCTGCCGCCGATCCTCGACGTCGAGGCCGCCCTGCGCCCAGGCTCGCCCCTGGTCCACCCCGCGATCGACACGTACGGCCACGACCCGAATCTCGACCCCGCCGGAAACGTGGCCGGCCGGTCCACGATCGTCAAGGGTGACGCCAGCGCGGCCCTCGCCGCCGCCCCGATCGTCGTCCGTGAGCGCTACGTCGCCGACATGGCGCATCCCGTCCCGATCGAGCCCCACACCGTGACCGCCGACTGGTCGGGTGAGCGGGTGACGATCTACTCGAGCACCCAGGTTCCGTTCGCGGCCCGGGGCAAGACCGCCGAGGTCCTCGAGATTCCCGAGCACCGCATCCGGGTCGTGGTCAGCCATCTCGGCGGCGGCTTCGGCGGCAAGTGCGATTTCCATTTCGAGGGCCACGTAGCCGCCCTGGCCCGCGCCGCGCGCCGACCGGTTCGCCTCGTCCTCAGCCGCCACGAGGAGTTCGTCGCGCCCGACAAGGTGACCCACGCGATGGTCGTGGACCTCGAGACCGGCCTCGCGGAGGACGGCACGATCCTCGCCCGGAAGGCCCGAATCCTGCTCGACTGCGGCGCCTATGCCAGCGATACCCCGGTGCTCGGCCAGGTCGCCGCGATGATGATCGCCGGGCCGTACCTGATCCCCGACGTCGACATCGAGGCGCTCAGCGTCTATACGAACAGGACGCCATCGGGGTCCGTTCGCGCGCCGACGGGTCCGCAGGCCTGCTGGGCAGTCGAGCAGCACCACGACGTTCTTGCCGCACGGGTCGGGCTGGATCCCGTGGAGTTCCGCCGGCAGAACCTCGTCCATGACGGCGACGAGGGTCCGACTCGCCAGCGCCACGAGGGTGAGGGCGCCCATCAGACGCTGGAGGCAGCGGTCGCTCGGATCCAGGAGGGCGAACCGCTCGGGCCCGGGGAGGCGATCGGGGTCGCGTCGGGCTGGTGGTTCAGCGCACCGGGCCCGTCGGGAGCGTTCGTCCGGATCGAGTCCGACGGCAGCGGCCGGATCGTGACCGGCGCCCAGGAGAACGGAACAGGCTCGGTCATGGCCCTCCCGATCCTCGCGGCCGAGGAGCTTGGGATGCGGCCCGAGGACTTCGCCATCACCTACCAGGACACCGACAGCGGGCCGTACGACGGCGGCAGCTCGGGCAGTCAGACGACGTTCAACAACGGCCGGGCCGTCGTCGAGGCCGCGCGCGAAGTCAGGCGCCAGCTGCTCGACCTCGCGGCCGTGGCGCTCGAAGCGAGCGTCGCCGACCTTGAGCTGCGCGACGGCCACGCCGGCGTCGTCGGCAGCCCGGACCGGCGGGTGTCGATCGCCGACCTCGCGTCGACCGCGCACGAAGGAGCCCTGCTCCTCGCCCGCGGCTCCGGAATGCCGCCTGAGAACCCCGCGCACGACGCGTCGGCCTGCGTCGGCCGGCTCGGCTTCGAATCCTTCGCGTCCCCGACGTTCTTCTGCCATGCCGTCCGGATCCGGTTGGACCCCGCGACCGGGATCGTCCGGACGTCGAGGGTCGTCGCGGCCACGGACGTCGGGCGGGTGCTCAACGCGACGGGAGCGATCGGTCAGATGACCGGCGGCGTCGTGATGGCCCTCGGCAACGCCACGCTAGAGGGCACCGTCTTCGGGGCGGACGGTCGCCAGCGCAACGCCTCGCTCCTCGACTACAAGCTCCTGACGACCGCCGACGCCCCGGACATCGAGGCGATCTTCATCGAGAACCCGGCCCCGGACGGCGGCCCGCGCGGGTCGAAGGGCGTCGGCGAACCGCCGATCGTGCCGACCGCCGCAGCCGTCGCCAACGCGATCGCGATCGCCGGCGGCGTCCGCGTCCGGCGACTGCCGATGACACCCGAGCGCGTGTGGCGTGCAGTCACGAGCGGCGACGACGGAGCGGCCGAGGCGAACGCGCCATTCGGCCCGAGCGCGGCGGCGGTCGATGCCCTCGCGGCCGCGGGTCGCCGATGACGGAGCGGTTCGCGGCGCCCGCGTCGCTCGAGGAGGCGCTGGCGATCCTGGCCAGGGATTCCGCGGCCCGGCCCGTCGCCGGTGGGACGGACCTCGTCGTCGCGTCGCGCCAGGGGCGCAAGCCGTTGCCCGAGTCGATCATCGCGATCGACCGGATCGCCGAGCTCGATCATCATGGGGTCGTCGACGGACAGCTCGTCCTCGGCGGCCTCACGTCGCACGCCTGGCTGGCGAGCGCGGCACCGGTCCGCGATCAGTGGACGGCCCTGGCCGATGCGTCGTCGATCGTCGGATCGCCCGCGACCCGCGGAACCGGCACGATCGGCGGCAACCTGATGAACGCGTCGCCGGCCGCCGACACCACGGCGCCCCTCGTCGTGTTCGGCGCGAACGTGATCCTGCGGGCGATGGGCCGGGGCTCGCGGATCGTGCCGGTCGAGCGGCTCGCGGTGGGCCCGGGCCGGACGTCCGCGGATCCGGTCGAGCTGCTGACCGCGGTCATGGTCCCGGCGCCGGCCCCGTCGAGCGGCTCGGCGTACATCCGGCTCGAGTACCGTCGGGCGATGGAGATCGCCGTCGTCGGCGCTGCGGCGTTCGTGACCCTCGCCGAGGACGGTTCGATCGCGGCCGCCCGGGTCGCCCTGACCGCGGTCGCTCCGACCATCGTCCGCGCGCCCGAAGCCGAGGCGACACTCGTCGGCGCGCCCGCCACCGCCGAGACCTTCCGAAGCGCCGGTGCCGCCGCCGCAGCCGCCGCCCGACCGATCGACGACGTCCGAGCCAGCGCCGACTACCGCCGGGCCATGCTCGCGGTCGTCGT
>JANLYK010000152.1:0-18343 GCA_031365595.1 Chloroflexota bacterium
CGCCTTGACCCGATCGGCGCCGGCCGGGGCGGCCGTCGCGGGTCTGACCGAAGAGGCCAGCAGACCGACGGTGGCCGCGATCAGGACGACCATCCGCGTCCCGCCGGCGCGCGGTCGTCGTGCGTCCCGGCCACGCTCGTCACGGATTCCGATCATCGCGACCCCTCCGTTCCCTCCCGAGCCGCCGTTGCGCGGCAGATGCGGACCGTACGCCGGTCCTGCGGCCGGATCAAGGGGCTCGTCGCGATCGGGCACCGCCCGTTGGTCCTGGGGGGAGCCACCGCTAGGATGACGCGGTGTCCACCGGCCAGCCGCCCGACCCGCAGCCGGCCGCGACGGTCGTCCTGCTCCGTCCCGCTCCGGACGGAGGCGAGCCCGAGGTCCTCCTCACGCAGCGACCCTCCACGATGGCCTTCGGGGCGGACCTTCACGTGTTCCCCGGCGGCAAGGTCGATGGAGAGGACGCGGCGCCCGCGATCGCGCGTCGATCGGTCCGCTCGGCGGCGGACGCGGCGGCCGCGCTGGGCGGAAACGAATCACCGGGCGCTGCCCTGGCGCTCCACGTCGCCGCGCTCCGGGAGCTTGGCGAGGAGGTCGGTGTGGAACTCGGCGGGAGGCCCGGGCTGCGGACCGATCTGCTCGTCCCGATTGCCCACTGGGTCACGCCGTCCTTCATGCCCCGCCGGTTCTCGACGTGGTTCTTCGTGGCCGACCTGCCCTTTGGAGCCACGCCGGTGTTCGAGGCCGACGAGGTCGTCGCTCATCGCTGGGTCACGCCGTCCGCGGCCCTCGACCAGATGGCGTCCGGTGAGATCGCAATGTGGGTGCCGACCACGAGCGTCCTCCAGCGCCTGATCGAGAGCGGCGGACGCACCGCCGCCGAGGTCGGCCGATCGATCCGGATCGGACCGACTTCACCGCCGCGCATCGTGGCCGAGGACGCGGTTCGGGTCCGGTTCGCGTTCGGCGCGGCAGGCGGCCTGCCCGGCCGGACCGGCGAGACGTCGCTGATCGGCGACCGCGAGCTCGTCCTCGTCGATCCGTGCGATCCGTCCGACGCGGCGCTCGAGCTGATCCAAGCGGCGGTTGAACGGAGGCACGGGTCGATCCGCGCCATCGTCCTGACCCGGACCGACCCCGATCACGCGGCGGCAGCCGAGGCGCTCGCGATCCCCCTCGAGCTTCCGATCCTCGCGGCGCCGGGCGCGGGTCGTCACCTGCCGTACGCAACCCGCGAGCTGGCCGACGGCGAGGCGCTCCCGTGCGATGTCGATCTTCGTGTCCGGCTCGGGCCGCCGGGGTCCGGCCGGTTGGCCGTGATTGGCCCGGCGTCAGCGGGGGAGTGACGCGCCCAGGTTCCGGAAGAAGTTGAGCGCGGCCGACACCTGCTCGGTCGGCGAGTACGGGCCGGGCATCAGGAAGCAGGGCCGGCCCGACAGGGCGACGCCCTCGAGCTGACCCCACGGCTCCTCGAGCTTGCTCGCGGCGACGATCTCGGCCGCCCGCTTCCAGACGAAGACGATCGCCGCGGGCCGCCAGATCGCGACCTTCTGCCAGAGCGGCCCGACGCCGGCGCGAAGGACGGCGTCGGTGGCCTCGTCGCGGGCGGTCGGCACCTTCAGCAGATCGGTCACGCCGTGGCCGGCCGCGGCGAGGGCGTCATCGGCGGTGTCGATGTCGGTGTCGGGCGGGAGGATGTCGGCCGTGATCAGGCGCCGCCAGAACGTTCGCCCGAGCTGACCCTGGAAGTAGTGGCCGGCCTCGACGCTGACCGGCGACGGATTGAGCCCGACGAACAGGAGGCGGTCGCGGAGTGGCGGCAGGTCGGCGAGGGTCTCGAGCTCGCGGCTGTCGACGACGATCGTCGTTCGGTGCGGACCGGGACCGGGCCGCTCGAGGAGGATCTCGACATGGTCCGGCAATTGCCCCTTCATGCCGTCAGCCGAGCTCCACGGAGATAGCGATAGGCCAGCGCTCCGATCACGGCTCCAGCCACCGGACCGACGAGATAGATCCAGAGGTCCGCAAGCTCGCCCGAGACGATCGCCGGGCCGATCGAGCGAGCTGGGTTCAGGGACGCGCCCGAGATCGGGCCCGCGACCAGTGACCCGAGCGCAACGGTGCCGCCGATCGCGAGTGCCGCGGCCTGTCCGACCGCCCGGGTGTCGGTGGCGACGGCCGTGATCACGAGCATGAGCAGCGCCGTGAAGACGATTTCCCAGGCGAGGGCAGTGGTGATCGCGACCGCCGGACGGGTGACGCCCAGGGGCACGTCGCCGAGGGTGATCCGGAGGAGTGCGCTGCCGGCGGTCGCTCCGGCCACCTGGGCGATCGCGTACGTCGCCACCCGCGTCCAGGCAACGTGTCCCCCGATCGCGAACCCGATCGACACGGCGGGGTTGAAGTGGGCTCCCGAGATCGGGCCGAGCCCGTAGACCATCGCCGCGATCACAAGACCGAACACGAGCGCGACGCCGCCCGCGGAGAGGCTGCCGACCGCGATGGCGCCGCAGCCCGCGAACACGAGGGCGAAGGCGCCGATGAACTCGGCCAGGTGGGCTCTCACGGCCGCTCGCGTCGGATGACGATCAGGCTGGCGGGTTGCCGTCTTCGCGGTCGCGGAGCTTCTCCGCCCCGGACCGTGCCTCGCGTACGCCGCGCCCGAGCGCCTGGCCGATCTTCGGCAGCGTCTTCGGCCCGCGCCAGATCACGACGGCGACGAGGGCGATCACGAGGACGACGAGGAGGTCGCTCATGACGCGATGGTACTCGCCTCGACGCTTCGGCCGCCGATGTCCTCGCGCGGTCGCCGTCGCGCGTTCGCCGCCGCGCATTCGCCCGAGTGCCGGCCGGGTCCATCGCGGCTATCGTGCCCGTCATGCCCGACCAGCCGCTCCTGGTGTTCGGTCCACGCTCGCTCGACTACGACTTCGGGCCGGCCCACCCGCTGACGCCGCGCCGATTCGGGCCGGGGATCGACCTGCTCCGGTCCATCGGTGCCGAGCCAGGTCTCGCCCCGGAGCCGGCAACGGACGACGAGCTGCTGTGGAGCCACACCCGCCAGTACCTCGATGTCGTCAAGCGATTCTCCGGGTTCGACCACGGCTGGATGGAAGCCGAGGCCGGGATCGGCTCGGGTGGCGACGATCCGCCCTTCCACGGGATGCACGACGCGGCGGCGGCCGTCGCGGGCGGCTCGATCCGGGCCGTCGAGGCGATCCTGCGCGGCGACGTCGAGCACGCGTTCCATCCGGGCGGCGGACTCCACCACGCGATGCCCGGGCGCGCCGCCGGCTTCTGCATCTACGACGATCCGGCTCTCGCCATCGCTCGCGCTCGCCAGGACGGCCTGCGCGTGCTGTACGTCGATCTCGACGTTCACCACGGCGACGGGGTCGAGGCGATCCACGCGTCGGATCCGGGCGTCCTGACGATCTCGATCCACGAGAGCGGGCGCTACCTCTTTCCGGGCACCGGCTTCAGCGACGAGGTGGGGGAAGGTGCCGCGGCCGGGACGGTGGTCAACCTGCCGATCCCCCCGGACACCGGGGACGGTGCCTGGCTGGCTGCCGTCACCTCTCTCGTTCCCGAGCTCGCCGCGGAGTTCCGACCGGATCTCGTCGTTTCCCAGCACGGCGCCGACAGCCACCTGTGGGACCCACTCGCTCATCTCCGGAACACCGTGACGGCGATGGGCGCGGCCGCACGCCTCGTCCATGAGCTCGCCCATGAGCACGCGGGCGGGCGCTGGCTGGCGACCGGCGGCGGCGGCTACGACGTCTATCGAGTCGTGCCCCGGACCTGGTCGCTGGTGTGGCTGGCCGCAGCCCATCGCGAGATTCCCTCGGAGACGCCGGCGTCCTGGCGCGAACGCTGGTCGGACGAGGCTCGGCGGTATGGCCAGGCGCCGATGCCCCGGACCTTCGAGGACCCACCGACCCCCACGGAGCCGGCGACCGCACGATCGATCGAGCGCACGGTCGGCGAGGTGAAGGCCGCGGTCCTGCCGATGCTGCGAGCGGCGCCCGCGCGCGAGGGACGCTGATCCGCCCTTCGAAGACCCTGGACTCGAGGTCTCCCGTGGGCCGCTCGCCTGGCCCCGGACGCCGAAGACCCGGGCTTGGGGGGAGCCCGGATCTTCGCAGGGGAAAGCGACGCTTGGAGACTCGGTCAGCCGGGGCTTGAGCCCTGGCCGATCCGGCCGGTCCCGCTCGAGCCTCGCCAAGGCGTGCCGAGCATCGGCAGCAGGTAGCGGTCGACGCCGTAGTAACCCGCGACCTTCCAGGCCAGGATCAAGCCGATTGCCATCGTGAACAGGACCGGGTTGGTCGAGGCGGAGCCCGCGAGCAGGAACGACATGTTCATCAGCGCCCCGAAGAAGGCGGCGACGCCGGTCAGCGCGCCGACGAGGAGGCCGATCCCGACGGCGATCTCCCCGAACGTGATCAGGACCGCGAACCAGGTCTCGTGGTGGCCGTTGAGCAGGAAGTTGATGAAGTCGCGGTACCACTCGAACGAGATCGGCGGTCGACCCTTCTCCGGGATCGACACGGCATTCGTCCAGTAGCCCGCAAGCGCCGAGCCGCCGTCGAGCCAGCCGCCGCCGGTTGCCTTGTGCCAGCCGGCTTCCAGCCACGAGAAGCCGAGGAACAGCCGGATCGGCAGCCAGAACAGACCGGCCTGGGCGTTAGAGAAGAGGTACCGGGCGAACGCGGGACCCTCGATCTGGACCTCGGTCGCGCCGGGGGATCGGCGGTCCTGGAACATCAGGATCACGACACCGAGGAAGAGGAACCAGAACACGATCGTCGTCACGGTCCGCGCCGTGTCGCTGATCGACTCAGGCCGGAACCAGGGGTTCTCTAGCCACAGCAGCGCGAGTGCCGCAAGCGCCCCGAGAACGGTGACGTAGCGCCGAACACCAGACATTTCGAGCAACCCCTCCAGGTCGACCTCCCCGCCGCCAACCATTCGGGCGGGTTCGATCCTCACCGACCATGGCATCGAACGGCGCAACACAGATGTGTCCATCGGCCCGTCCTCGGTGGGCCGATGGACCCGTCATCGCCGGTCGTCGCCGCGACCCGGCTACTCCCGCAGCGTAAGACGACGCGCCGGTTTCGCATGACGCGCCGTCATCTCGGTCCCGTTTCGAACGCGTGGTCGAATTGGGGACGGACGTTTATACTCCCGACTCCCGTGGCCACCGTGTCGATCCCGCCCGCCGAGCCGACGTCCGCCGACGGATCCGCCGATCCCCTGGCGCCCTTCTCGCCGGCCATCCGGGCCTGGTTCGAGAGCTCCTTCGCGTCCCCCACCCAGGCCCAGTCCGAGGGCTGGGCCGCGATCGCCAATGGCCACCACACGCTGATCCACGCCCCGACCGGCAGCGGCAAGACCCTCGCCGCCTTCCTCTGGACGCTGGATCGACTCGCGGCCGCACCGCCCCGCCCCGCGCCCACGAGGGCCGACCCGGGCTCCATCCGCGTCCTGTACATCAGTCCGCTCAAGGCCCTGACCTATGACGTCGAGCGCAACCTCCGCGCTCCGCTCGCCGGCATCGCCCTGGCCGCCGCACGCCTGGGCGAGCCGGCCCCGGACATCACGGTCGCGAGCCGGACCGGCGACACCCCGGCCGACGAGCGGCGCAATCTCGCCCGGCGCCCGCCGGACATCCTGATCACCACCCCGGAGTCGCTCTACCTGATGCTCACGAGCCAGGCACGCGAGGTCCTGCGCGGCGTCGAGCACGTGATCGTCGACGAGGTCCACGCGATCGCCGGCTCCAAGCGCGGCGCCCACCTCGCGCTGAGCCTGGAGCGGCTCGAGCGGCTCGTCGCCGAACGCGAGGGGGCGCCGTCCCCGCAACGGATCGGCCTCTCCGCGACCCAGCGCCCGCTCGAGCTGATCGCCCGCTTCCTCGGTGGCGTCGGGCCGGATCGGGCCGTGACCATCGTCGACGCCGGGGCGCGCAAGGCACTCGACCTCCAGGTGATCGTCCCGATCGAGGACATGACCGAGCCAGGCAAGCTGCTCCCGCTGGACCAGCAGCCGGGCGGGCCGGCAACGGCGCCCGAAGCCCGGGTGAGCATCTGGCCCGCGATCCATCCCCGGATCCTCGAACTCATCCGGAGCCATCGCAGCACGATCGTCTTCACGAACTCGCGGCGCCTGAGCGAGCGGCTGGCGCAGCGTCTCAACGAGCTCGCCGGCGAGGAGCTGGTGCGGGCCCACCACGGGAGCGTCGCCCGCGAGCAGCGCATCCAGATCGAGGAGGACCTGAAGGCCGGCCGATCTCCGGCCATCGTCGCCACGAGCTCACTCGAGCTGGGGATCGACATGGGCGCGGTCGATCTCGTCATCCAGGTCGAGTCGCCGACGTCGGTCGCGCGCGGGCTCCAGCGGGTCGGGCGGGCCGGTCACCAGGTCGGCGCGCCGAGCAAGGGCGTGATCTTCCCGAAGTACCGCGGCGACCTGCTCGAGGCGGCGGTCGTCACCCGCCGGATGCACGAGGGCGCGATCGAGGCCACCCAGCTTCCGCGCAACCCGCTCGATGTCCTCGCCCAGCAGATCGTGGCGATGACCGTCATGGACCCATGGACCGTCGACGAGATCCTCGCGACGGTCAACCGCGCCACGCCATACGAGACGCTGAGCCGGGAAGTGCTCGAGGGCGTCCTCGGGATGCTCAGCGGCGCCTACCCGAGCGACGAGTTCGCCGAGCTCAAGCCGCGCGTGACCTGGGACCGCACGACCGATGTGATCGCCGGCCGGCGCGACGCCCGGGTCGTGGCCGTGACGAGCGGCGGGACGATCCCGGATCGCGGGCTGTTCGGCGTGTTCATGGTCGGCGAGGCAGGCACGCCCGGGCGGCGCGTCGGTGAGCTCGACGAGGAGATGGTCTACGAGAGTCGGACCGGCGAGGTCATCACGCTCGGCGCGTCGAGCTGGCGGATCGAGGAGATCTCGCACGACCGGGTGACGGTCTCGCCCGCGCCGGGCGTACCCGGCAAGCTCCCGTTCTGGCACGGCGACGCGGTCGGCCGGCCGATCGAGCTCGGGCGGGCGCTCGGGGCGTTCGTCGGCGAGGCCGAGGCCGACCTGGGTCGCGGCACGCGCGGCCGCGCGGGCATGATCACCCGCCTGCGTGAGCATCACGACCTCGACGCCTGGGCGGCCGAGAACCTCGTCGCCTACCTGGAGGACGAGCGCGAGGCGACCGGCGCCCTCCCGACCGACAAGCGGATCGTCGTCCAGCGTTTCCGCGACGAGCTCGGCGACTGGCGGCTCGTGCTCCTGACCCCGTTCGGTGGCCGCGTCCACGCTCCGTGGTCGCTGGCCCTCGAGGCGCGCCTCGGCGAGCGGCTCGCGAGCGAGATCCGGACGATCTGGTCCGACGACGGGATCGCGATCCGGCTGCCCGACGGCGACGACGTGGCCGCGATCGCCGAGGAGCTCCTTTTCCCCGATCCCGAGGAGGTCGAGGACATCGTCGTCGGCCAGGTCGCATCGTCGGCCCTGTTTGCGTCGCGCTTCCGCGAGAACGCCGCCCGAGCCCTGCTTCTGCCACGCCGCCGGCCCGGGACGCGGACGCCACTCTGGCAGCAGCGCCAGCGAGCCGCCGACCTGCTCGCGGTCGCGTCGCGCTACGGCAGCTTTCCGATCCTCGTCGAGACCTATCGCGAGGTCCTGTCCGACGTCTTCGACCTGCCTGCCTTGCGCGAGGTCCTCGGCGGGATCGCCAAGCGCGAGATCGCGATCCACAGCGTCGAGACGCCAAAGGCCAGCCCGTTCGCGAGCAGCCTCCTGTTCGACTACGTGGCCGCCTACATGTACGACGGCGACGCCCCGCTGGCCGAGCGCCGCGCTGGCGCCCTGACCCTCGATCGCGATCTGCTCCGGGAGCTGCTCGGCCAGGAGGAGCTCCGCGAGCTGCTCGACCCCGACGCCCTGGCCGACCTCGAGCTGAACCTCCAGCTCCTGACCGAGGACCGTCTGGCATCCACCGCCGACCAGCTCCATGACGTCCTGCGCCGGCTCGGCGACCTGTCGGCCGACGAGATCGCCGCCCGGTCCGAAGGCGGCGCCGCGGCTGGCGACGCCTGGCTGACCGAGTTGATCGCGTCGCGTCGTGCGGTCGCTGCCCGGATCGCCGGCGACGAGCGCTGGATCGCGATCGAGGACGTCGCCCGGTACCGCGACGGGGTGGGGGTCTCGCCCCCGGCCGGCGTCCCGGACGCCTTCCTCGGTCCGGTGGCCGGCGCCCTCGACGGGCTGCT
Organism: Chloroflexota bacterium; assembly: GCA_031365595.1. Taxonomy (GTDB): domain Bacteria; phylum Chloroflexota; class Limnocylindria; order Limnocylindrales; family CSP1-4; genus CF-46. The sequence goes on from JANLYK010000152.1 coordinate 8,280, forward strand.
CGCCCGCTATGCCCGGACCCACGGACCGTTCCTGACGCCCGATCCGGCCCGCCGCTGGGGCTTGCCGGCCGGGATCGTCGAGGACGCTCTTGAGCGGCTGCTCAGTGCCGGCACGATCCTGCGCGGGGAGTTCCGGCCCGGCGGCGCCGAGCGCGAGTGGATCGACCCGGATGTCCTTCGCCTCCTCCGGCGGCGCTCGCTCGCCCGCCTCCGCAGAGAGGTCGAGCCGGTCGATCCGGCGGCGTTCGCTCGCTTCCTGCCGGCCTGGCAGGGGGTGACGGCGGTCGGTTCCCCGCCAGCGCCGCTGCGTCCGACTGCCGCCCTCGAGCGCCTCGCCGAGGTCGTTGACCAGCTGGCCGGCGTCGCCCTGCCGGCATCGGTCCTCGAGCGCGACATCCTGCCGGCCCGCGTCCCGGGCTACCAGCCGCGCCTGCTCGACGAGCTCGGCGCCCTCGGCGAGGTCGCGTGGGTAGGGCGGGGGAGCCTTGGTCGCGATGACGGCCGGATCGTCCTCGTTCGGCCCGGTCGCGAGCTGGTCCGCCCGGTCGGTTCGGTGGATGCCGCCGAACGGCCGTCGGACCCGCGCCACGACGCCATCCGCGAGCATCTGGAGCGACGCGGCGCCTCGTTCTACCGCGAGCTGTTCGCCGCGGCCGGTGGCGGCGCGGACCGTGCCGTGCTCGACGCGCTGTGGGACCTCGTCTGGGCCGGCGAGGTCACGAACGACACCTTTGCTCCGCTCCGAGCGCTGCGTTGGAAGCGGACCGATGGCAGCCTGCGCCGGCGCGGACCGGGTCGGTTGACCGCGCTGGGACCTCCCGAGGCCGCGGGCCGCTGGTCGCTCGTCGAGCCGGCGCCGGGGTCGCCAACGGAGCGCCTCCACGCCACCGCCCTCGGGCTCCTCGACCGACACGGGATCGTGACCCGCGAGGCCGTGGCGTCCGAGGGGGTCGACGGCGGGTTCTCCGCGGTCTATCCGATCCTGCGCGCGCTCGAAGAGGCCGGTCGTATTCGGCGCGGCTACTTCGTCGACGGGCTCGGCGCCGCCCAGTTCGCGCTGGCCGGTGCGATCGAGCGGCTGCGCTCCGTTCGCGAGCCGGGCCGCGACGCCTCGGAGCGAACGGTCCATCTGCTCGCGGCCGCGGATCCGGCCAATCCCTACGGTGCCGCGATCGCCTGGCCGCGCCGCAGCGAGGACGACCGGCGGCCCCTCCAGCGGGCCGCCGGCGCCTACGTCGTGACCGTCGACGGGGTCGCGGCGCTGTACGTCGATCGCGGGGGCGGCTCGCTCCAGGTCCTGCCCGCGGGCGACGACCCGGACGTGGGTGCGACCGCCGCGCGCGCGCTCGGGACCCTCGTCGCGGACGGCCGCATCCGCGAGCTGGTCATCACGAAGGTCGACGGCGGTCCCGTCGCCGAGTCGACGTTCCGCGATCGACTGATCGGCGCTGGCTTCGTCCCGGCCTACCGCGGCCTCGTCCTGCGCCCGACCCGTGCCTGAAGGCGACACGCTTCACCGGACCGCGAACGGCCTGGCCCCGCATCTCGTGGGGAAGGCCGTGACGGCGGCTCGGGTGCGGGCCGGCGGCCCGCAGGTCGAGCGGATCGTTGGGGCCACGATCACGAGCGTGGAAGCCGTCGGCAAAAACCTCCTGATCCGGTTCGACAACGAGCTCGAAATCCGGACGCATCTCCGGATGAACGGGTCGTGGCATCGCTACCGGCCCGGTGAGCGGTGGCGCCGCCCGCCGGCGGCCGCCCGCCTCGTGCTCGAGGTTCCGGGCGCCGTCGCGGTCTGTTTCGATGCCCCGGTCGTCGAGCTGTTCGAGACGCGGGCGGAGGCGATCCACCCGACGATCGCCCGGCTGGGGCCGGATCTCCTGGATCCCGACTGGGGCGAGGAGCACGCGGCCGAAGCGCGTCGCCGGCGGCGGGATTCGAGCCGGGCGACCGTGACGATCTCGGAGGCGCTTCTCGACCAGCGCGCCCTGGCCGGGATCGGCAACATCTGGCGCAACGAGACCTTGTTCCACGAGCGGATCGCGCCGTGGACGCTGGTGCGGGACCTCAACGACGCGACCATGGACCGGCTCATCGCGACGGCGCGGCGGCTCCTTCGGGCCTCGGTCGACGTCCCGTCGGGACGCTCGCCGATGTGGGTCTACCGCCGAACGGGCCGGCCATGCCGCCGCTGCGGCACGTTGATCCGCTCGGCGCCGCTGTCCACGACGCTCCCGCGAACGACGTTCTGGTGCCCGTCCTGCCAGCCCGAGGCGGCCGCGTGAGCCGGTCGGTCGACGTCGCGTGCACCGGCAACCCGCGGGCCGGCTGGACCTGCTTCGTGGCGATCCGCGATGGCGCAACGGTCTCGGAGCACGAGGTCCGGGTCACCCACGCCGACCTCGACCGCTTCGACCCGGCCGCCACCGATCCGACCGACCTCGTCGAGCGCTCGTTCGCATTCCTGCTGGAGCGCGAACCGCCGTCGAGCATCCTCCGCTCGTTCGACCTGCCGGTGATCGGGCGCTACTTCCCCGACTACGAGGCGACGATCCGCCGCGAGTTCTGAGCCACGCTGCGCGTATCATCGCCGCCGTGTGCGAGCACTACATCGCCCGGGCCAGCGAGCCCTTCCGGATCGACGACCTCTGGCCGTTCACCGAGCGTCTCGAGCGATTCGGACTGGCCGGCTTCGGTTGGGGCGCCGCCTGGCTCGCCGCCGACGCGACGCTGGCGAGCCATCGTGACATCCGCGCTTTCCGCGACGACCCGTCCCGGGACGATGTCGGGCGACACGAGACGACGAGCGTCCTCGTCCACCTCCGCCGGCCCTCGAAGCTGTCAACCCTGCAACTGCCCGATACCCAGCCCTTCACCGATCCGGCCGGCCGGTTCGCGTTCAGCCACAACGGCGACCTCCGCGACATCCGGTCCGCGAGGCGCCGTTACCTTGCCGAGGGCCGCATCGCTGGCCGGGCCGACACGGAGGTCGGCCAGCGCTGGCTCGAGGACGCCTGGGCCGATTGCCCGTCGGCGGGCGAGGCGCTCCGGACCCTGCACGCGACGTTCGGCGGCCAGGCGAACCTCGCGACAATCGAGCCGAACGGACTCGTGACCCACCACGCCGGCAACACCGAGAATCCCGTCTTCGCCTTCCGCCTCGGCCGGATCGGTGTCGTGGCGACCGGCCTGTACTCGCTCGATCGGTCCGTCTTCCGGCTTGCGGCGATCGGGGCGACGGAGCGGCGCCTCGTGCGAGCCGGCGTCGTCTTGGCCCTCGAGGCGACCGGCCGAGCCGTCCCGGCCTGAGTGCCACCCAGCGCGACTCCGCAACATTCCGCATCGGCGCGCGTCGTAGGCTTCGACAACGGGCACGTTTCGGGGGGAACGGAGGGAGAAACGTGGAGAGCACCGATCCCGATGCGGGTCGCCGGCCAACGGCCGACCTGCCGATCGGCCACCTGGTCCGGATCTCGCTGTACTGGCTGGGCCTGACCGCGATCGACGGCGCCGTCGGCGTCTTCATCCAGAACCGCCTCAACTACGACGCCTTCGTGCCCGAGCTCGAGATCGGCCGGACACTCTTCCTCCTGTCGATCCCGGTCGCGCTCCTTTCGATCCTGATCCAGCCGACCGTCGGGGCGATCAGTGACTACACGGTCAGCCGCTGGGGCCGGCGCAAGCCCTTCATCGTCTTCGGCTCACTCCTCGACCTCGTCTTCCTCGCCGGGATCGCCACGGCCAACAACGTCCTGATGCTCGGCGCGTTCGCGGCGTTGCTCGCGATCAGCACCAACATCGCTCGCGGGCCGTTCCAGGGCTACGTTCCGGACCTCATCGCCGAACGCCAGGTGGGCATGGCCAGCGCCCTCGTTGGCCTGATGCAGATCCTGGGCAACGTCGTGGGCTTCCTGCTCGTGACGGTCGCGGTCGCCCTCCATCGAATGGAGTTCGCGATCGCCGCGGTCGCGCTCGTGGAGCTCGCGACGATGGTCGCGGTCGTGGTCCGGGTGAGCCCGGGCCCGCCGCCGCTCGATCGAGCCGGCCGCTCATGGCCCGCGATCGCGCGGACGGCCTGGGGAACCGACATCCTCCAGGAACGCTCGTACGTCTGGCTCGTCGTGTCCCGCCTGTTCTTCCTGATGGGCGGGGCGATGCTCGTGAACCTCGTGATCACCTACCTGAACCTGACTCACGGGTTGTCGCAGGCGGAGGCGAACGGGACGAACACGATCCTGCTTGTCGTCGTCGTGATCGCCAACCTGATCGCGATCGTGCCGAGCGCCCGTGTCTCCGACCGGATCGGGCGCAAGCCGGTGATCTACGCGAGCTGCGTCGTCGGCGCGGCCGGGCTCCTGATCGCAGCGTTCGCACCGTCGGTCGCGTTCCTGTTCGTCGGCGCGTTCCTGTTCGGGGCGTCCGCTGGGACGTTCCTGGCGGTGGACTGGGCGCTGATCACGGACATCATCCCGCGCGCCTCGTCCGGGCGGTACATGGGGCTGTCGAACGTCGCGACCGGCTCATCGACAGTGTTCGCTGTCATGACCGGCGGCCTCGTGCTCGACTTCTTCAACAGCACCTTCGGGCGCGGGACGGGTCCGCGCGCGGCCTACGTCCTCGGAGCCGCCTACTACGTGATCGCGATGATCTGCCTGCGGCCGGTCGTCGAGCCCGATCGCCGAACGCGTTCAGCGCCGCTCGTCGCCGACGGCTGATGTTCCTCGGTCCGGGTCGCCGAGCGATCCGGACGATGGCCCGGCGTCCCGCCGTTCGCGCGGCGTCCCGTGGGGCAGGCCGAGCCAGTTCCGGACGCGCCGGGTCAGGGACCGGCGCTCGGCCCGCCAGGTCTCGAGGTGAGCCCGCCACCAGTCGGGCCGAAGCCAGCCGAACGGGTCCGGTTGCCGCCACAGGACCGGAACCAACGCCCAGGCGAAGACGATGTAGTCGAGGCGGAGGGGCCGACGACCGAAGCCGAAGAGTGCCTCGAGCTGGGCGATCGTCCCCGGCAACGTGGCCAGGCTCAACAGGATGGAGACGACCAGGAAGGCCAGGCCGTACAGCCTGGCGCGCGGCGGGAGGACGATCAGGAACACGACCGGAACCCACTTCATCCACGACGCCATCGCCCACAGCACGCCGGCCAGGAGCGGGCCGCTGAACTGCGCCCCCCACAGCAGGAGGGTCAGCGGCAGGTTGATGTTGCCGGTGTCGAGATTGGCCCCGAACGGGAAGCCCAGCAGGGCGACAAGGAGCGCTGTCCGGAGCGGGCGCTGACGGTACGCCCAATGGATCGTCCAGAGCAGTCCGAGGATGGTGCCGCCGCGCCACACGAACCACGCGACGTCCCACGGGAGGAGTGCCCACGGTGCGAACCCGGGCAACATCCACGGGGCATAGACATAGGGCAGGAACGGGCCGGTCGGACGGTACGGATCGCCGCCGCCGAGCCAGATCCGGACCGCCGCCCAGTACGCCCGGGCGTCGGCCCCGGCCGGCTCCCCGCGGGCGACGAGGGCCGCCGCCAGGCAGCCGAATGTCACGATCAGGAGGAGCATCGCCAGGAGCCGGCGCCGGTCGTGCAGGCGGCTGACTTCGTGCCGAAGCGCCCGACGGAACACGGCCGCCCGGCGTCGATGGGGAGTGGCCGGGCGAAACGACGTTCCGCGACCGGCGCGCGCGCTCGGATCGGGTTCCGGGGTTGTCGCGTCCACGCTCGTCATCGTCCGGCATTCTGGCACGGGCCCGACGCCGTTTCGTCGGATCGGTCCCGAACCGCAACGATCCTGTCGGCGCGGCCGCCCGTCCGGGCCGCGATCCTCACGCTATCCTTCCCCGATCCGAGCGGAGGAAGCGCGCGTCCGTGACCGACGGGACCGTCATCATCATCGGCGGAGCCGAGGACAAGATCCGGGACCGGGTCATCCTCAATCGTTTCGTCGCGCTCGCCGGCGGCCGGGACGCGACGATCGCGGTGATCTCGACCGCGTCGAGCCTCGGCACGGAGGCCGGTGAGCGCTACCGCCAGATCTTCACCGACCTCGGGGTCGCGGCGGTCCGGCCGCTCCACGCCTCGACCCGGCCGCAGGCCAACGACGAGAGCGTCGCCCTCGCCCTGCGCGATGCGACAGGCGTGTTCCTGACCGGCGGCAACCAGCTCAAGCTCGCCTCGACGATCGGCGGGACCCGCCTGGCCGACACGATGCTCGAGCGCTTCCGGCACGGCGCGGTCATGGCCGGGACGTCGGCCGGCGCGTCGGCCATGAGCAGCCACATGATCGCGTTCGGGGCGTCGGGCGCGACTCCGAAGCACCGCATGGCCCAGATCGCAGCGGGCCTGGGCATGCTCCCGGGCGTGATCGTCGACCAGCACTTCCAGCAGCGCAACCGGCTCGGCCGGCTCCTGTCGCTGATCGCCCAGAACCCATCGTTGCTCGGTCTCGGAGTCGATGAGGACACCGCGGGCGTCGTCGGTCCCGATCACGTCATGGAGGTGATCGGGCGCGGCAGCATCACCGTGATCGACGGATCCGCCTCCGAGACCGATGCGTGGGAGATCCGCGGGCACAAGCCGCTGATGATCAGCGGCGTCGTCCTCCACTCGCTGCCCGCCGGGTACCGATTCGACCTGCGTCGTCGGCACCGCCTCGCGACGCCGACCCTGCACGCCATTCAAGGCGGCGTCGAGGACCTCGCCTCCTCCTGATCGCACCCAAGGGACAGGACGCCGTGCGATGCATGGAGCCTATCCTCCGAGGAATGGCGAGCTGGGCCGGACGCTCCGTGGGCAGAGTTCTATTGGCAGTCGTTCTTGTCGTGGGCGGATGTGGCGGCATTCTGCGTCCGACGACTCCGATCGACGGCTTCCCAGTCGGCAACCGAATGGGCTGCCCCGACGGTTGCAGGGATGTCGTCGCCCTGGCTCGCACTGCACTCGAGGCGAGATCGCCCGGCCACCCCGGCGTTGTCGGCGCTTCGGTGCACTTCGAAGGCAACGGCGTCGTACGAAGCGGCTTCTACGGGATCGTCGTCTTCGAGCTCGCTGATGACACGGTCACGGCGATCGGCGTAAGTTGCGCCGGCGTGAATCCGTGCACACCGGAGCCGACATATCGCCCGATGGCGACTCCATCCTAACCACGGCCGGGTGACATTCCCGAACACTGAGCGAGGGCAGCGTCACGTGCCATGGCTTTCTCGATGTTTGGTCTTGATGGCCAGATCTGGCAAGCCTGTTCGGCATGGTTAGAGTTGGCCGATGCGACGCGTGACCATCAATCAGGCAGTGAACGGTCTTGGTGCCCTCATCGATCTGGTCAGGGCCGGCGAGAGCGTCCACATCGTGGAAGGTGGCACGCCCGTCGCGCGGCTTGTCTCAATCGTCAGCGGCGACGCCAGCGTCGGTCGCGTGGAGCGCTTGGAGCGAGCCGGACTCCTTCGACGGGGTCTGTCGCCGCCACCAGTCGAACTCATCAGTCGGCCCGGCCCCGCGGTTCCGGACGGCTTCAATGTGGTCGATGCCCTGCTCGAGGAGCGGCGCGAGGGCCGCTGACGTTCCGTCGCCGGCGCGCCGCGCCCAAGACCTCGCGGTGAGCAGAGTCTCGGAACGGCTTCACGATCGGCGACATTCCGCGCTCCTGACCGCGACCGGCGGTACACTCGCAACTCGCGAACGGCAGAAGGGCAGGAGGGCTCCGTGGCGCAGGCGGCACCCAAGGCAGGCGCAGGGAAGGCCAAGGCGGACCCGGCGACCGAAGCCGGGTCCCAACCGAGACGCCGCCGGGCGGAAAGCCCAAGCGATGGCGGCGGGCCCAAGCCAACCCTCAAGATCATCGAGACCCGGATCCTGCGCGGCCCGAACTACTGGGCCCGTGAGCCGGTGGTCCGGATGGTCGTCGACCTCGGCGTCCTCGAGGAATTCCCGAGCAACAAGATCCCGGGATTCACCGACGCCCTCGTCGAGCTCCTGCCGAGTCTCGAGGACCATGCCTGCAGCCTCGGCCGGCGGGGCGGATTCATCACCCGTCTGCGCGACGGGACCTGGGCCGGTCATATCGCCGAGCACATCGCCCTCGAGCTCCAGAACCTCGCCGGCACGGACGTCCGCCACGGCAAGACCCGGAGCACCGGCGAGAAGGGCCGCTACAACGTGATCTTCGAGTTCCGGGAGGAGGCCGTCGGGGTCGAGGCCGGCAAGCTCGCCGTCGCCCTCGTCAACTACCTCGTCGCGCCGAACGACGCGCCGACCGGGATCGACTTCATGGTCGAGATGGAGCGCCTGATCCGGCTCGCCGAAAAGTCCGCCTTCGGGCCCTCGACCCAGGCGATCCTCGACGAGGCCGCCAGCCGCGACATCCCGTTCATCCGCCTCGACCGGCACTCCCTCGTCCAGCTCGGCCAGGGGGTCCACCAGCAGCGGATCCGGGCAACGATGACGTCGAAGACCTCGGCGATCGGGGTCGACATCGCGAGCGACAAGAGCCTGACCAACCGGCTCCTCGACTCGGCCGGGCTGCCCGTTCCGAAGAGCGCCGTCGTCACGACCGAGGAGCAGACGCTCGAGGCCGCCCGACGGATCGGCTTTCCGTGCGTCGTCAAGCCGCTCGACGGCAACCATGGCCGGGGCGTCCATCTCGACCTGCGTTCCGACGAGGCGGTGCGTGCCGCCTTTGCCGGCGCGCTCGCCCAGAGCCGGAGCGGCGACCTCGTCGTCGAGAGCTATGTCGCGGGCAACGACTACCGGTGCCTGGTCATCGGCGGGGTCGTTGCGGCGATCGCGGAGCGCGTCCCGGCGAGCGTGACCGGCACCGGCGAACACACGATCCGCCAGCTTGTCGAGACCGCCAACCAGGATCCGCGCCGGGGCATCGGACACGAGAAGGTCCTGACCCGGATCAAGGTCGACGATGCCGCCGAGGTGCTCGTCCGCGAGCAGGGCTTCGGCCTGGACGACGTCCCGCCAGAAGGGACCTTCGTCAAGCTTGCCCTGACCGGCAACATGTCGACCGGCGGGACATCGATCGATCGGACGATCGAGGCCCATCCCGACAACGTCGAGATCGCCGAGACGGCGGCCCAGATCGTCGGCCTGGACATCGCCGGCATCGACTTCATCTGCCCGGATATCGCGACCCCGGTTCGCGAGACGGGCGGCGCGATCGTCGAGGTCAATGCCGCGCCCGGTTTCCGGATGCACACCCATCCGACCGAGGGCGAGCCTCAGTACGTCGCCCGGCCGGTGATCGACGGCCTGTTCCCGCCCGGCTCCCCGGCGCGCATCCCGATCGTCGCGGTGACCGGCACGAACGGCAAGACGACGACCGTCCGGATGATCGCCCACATCCTCAAGCTCAAGGGCAAGCGGGTCGGCATGACCTCGACCGACGGCATCGTCATCGACGGCCGGCTGATCAAGAAGGGCGACATGTCGGGCCCGAAGTCGGCCCAGATGGTCCTCCAGAACCCGACCGTCGACACCGCGGTCTTCGAGGTCGCCCGGGGCGGCATCCTGCGCGAGGGCCTCGGCTACGACCGGAACGACGTTGCCGTGGTCACGAACGTCACCGGGGACCATCTCGGGATCGGCGGGATCGACACGATCGGCCAGCTCGCGAACGTCAAGGGTGTCATCGTCGAGGCTGTGCCGCGATCGGGGACGGCGGTCCTGAACGCCGATGACGGTCACGTCTACCGGATGGGCCGCCACTGCGCCGGCAAGGTCGTGCTCTTCAGCATGTCGACGAAGAAGGGCGAGGACGGCTTCGACCGGGTCGACGGCCACACCGCCCGCGGCAACGCCGCGTTCATCCTCCAGTCGGGGTCCGAGGGCGAGCTCATCGTCCTGCGCCACGGTCCGCGGACGATGCCGGTCCTGTACACCCACCTGATCCCCGCGACGTTCGGGGGGCGGGCCCGGATGAACGTCGCCAACGCGCTGGCGGCCGCGGCGGCGGCGTGGGCGGCCGGGGCGCACCTGCACGACATCCAGCAGGGCCTGCGCACCTTCTCGACGTCGTTCTTCCAGGCGCCCGGTCGACTCAACCTCCTCGACGTCGCCGGCGTCCGGG
>JANLYK010000170.1:0-4862 GCA_031365595.1 Chloroflexota bacterium
GCCGGACGAGCCGCCGGAACGGGAGGCGCCCATTGCCGCGTCGGCGCCGCGTCGGCGTAGTCGCCGAGCAGGCTACGGATCGCGATGGCGATGAGTACCGCGTTCGCCAGCAGTGTCAGGACAAACGCCGGCAGCAATAGATCGGTGGGCATTCGACCTCGCGGTCCAGGCGGTGGGGGCCGACTCGAGTCTAGCCCGGATCGGCTCCACCGGTCGCCGAGGTCCGGCAGACGACGAGGAGCGTGACGTCGTCGGACGGTTCGGCCGGACCGCGAAACGCCGCGACGTCGGCCATGACCGCGGTGACGATCAAGTCGGCCGGCTGGCCCGCGAGCCCGACCAGCAGGTCACGGAAGCGGCCCTCACCGTAGAAATCTCCGGTCGGATCTCGAGCTTCGGTCACGCCGTCGGTGTGGCCGATCCAGGCGTCGCCGGGCGCAAGCCACACGTCGACCGTCGCGGCCGCGATGTTGTCGACCATTCCCATCAATCGACCCGGCGGATCGAGGACCTCGAGGCCGCCGTCTACGCGCAGGACATGGACTGGATCGTGACCCGCGCTGGCCATCCGGAGCCGGCCGCTCGGGGCATCGAGGATCGCGTGGGCGACGGTCACGAACAGGCCGCTTGCCCGCTCGGCGACGAGGATCCGGTTGACGCGCGCGAGGGTGTCGGCGGGATCGCTGCCGTGGTCCGCCGCGGCGTGGATCAGCGCCCGGCAGTCGGCCATCAGGATCGCGGCCGGGATGCCCTTGCCGGTGACGTCGGCGACGACGAGGCCGACGACGCCGGGTCGGTCGCGCAACGGGAACACGTCGTAGAAGTCGCCACCAACCTCGCGCGCCGGCTCGTAGGCGCTCGCGATCTGCCAGCCGGGAACGTCCGGGAATCGGCGGGGCATCAGTGAGATCTGGATCCGTCGGCCGATCTCGAGCTCGTGATCCAGGACGCGCCGCTCCCCGATCTGGCGCTGGAGCCCGGCCCGCTCGATCGCGATCGCTGCCTGGCGCGCGACGGCGGCGAGGAGCCGGCAGTCGTCTGCGTTGAACGGCGCGGCGCCGGCAGCGCGGGCAAGTGCGATCGAGCCCTGGTAGCCGCGCGCAGTTCGCAGGGACGCCACGAGGATCGAAGCGAGTGAGCCGCCATCAGCGTGGGTGCCTTCCGCGCACGTGCCATCCACCGGCTCGTCGGCTCGGAGGCGCTCGATCAGAGGTCCGGCCGCTGCGCCCAGGCTGGCGATGTCGCCGGGTTTGCCGGAGCTCGCCAGCGGCGTCCGGTCGTCGGCGTCGAGGACGAGCCCGACGGCGGAATGGAGCGGCCGGGCCACGGCCGAGAGGGTGCAGCCGGCGATCGCGGCGGGTTCCAGCGAGTCGCCGAGCATCGTCGAGAGCCGCGAGAGCAGGGACAGCTCGCGCAGGTCGTGAATCGCGGCCGCGCTGACGGCTCGCCGGCGGAGCGCCTCGGCCGCCGCCATTTCGACGGCCCGCGCCACGAAGTGGGCTACGGCCGGTCCGGTCTCGCCGGCACCGAGGACCTCGACCGCTCCGAGCGTCGTTCCGTCGAACGCGACCACTTCGCGGGCAGCATCTTGAGACGCCATCGTTCGCGCTGCCTGGTGGTCGGCTCCGTCGACCAGGCGAATCGTCGCGCCGGGGGCCAATCCTTCGGCGGCGTCGATCAGGCGTGCAACGGCCGCCGGCTCGATTAGCCGAGCGAGCGACGTCGGCGCCGGCATCGGCCTTGAGCCCGGCTTCTGCTCAGCCGCCCGCGGCGGCCACGGCGGCGGCGCGATCGGCGTGGACCGGGAACAGGGAGAGCATCCCGCTCCGATCCAGGACGCGATGGACCGCCGCCTGCGGCCCGGCCAGGATCAGGACAGCATCCCCATCGTCCGCGCTGCCGGCCCCGATGTTGTGGATCGCCTGCCAACCGTCCTCGGGCGAGATCGGCTCCAGGCCGTGCATGAGCAGGGCGATCGAGTGGATCGCCACAAGGCCGGAGCTGCCCATGTACGACAGGCCGGAGAGGTCGAGAACGATCCGGGCGGCGCCGCCGTCGCGGGCGGCCCGGCCGGCGTCGATCACCTGCTCGAAGTTGGAGCCGTCGAGCTCGCCGGTCAGCGCGATGACGGCGAGGTCAGCGCTCGGTCGTTCGGTCGTGATGTCCATCGTCGGTCCCCTCTGTGGCGATCCGCAGGTGCTTGCGAACCGTGACCTCGTTGCCGCCTGTCGGCAGGATACGGTGGTCGAACCCGTCCGTCAGGTCCCGGGCGAGATGGACGCCCATCCCGCCCAGCCGGCGTTGCGCGAGCGGCAGGTCGAGGTCCGGCTCGGGCACGGTCCGTGGGTCGAACGGCGGGGCGTCGTCGCGGATCCTGAACGCGAGGTCGTCCGCGATTCGGAGGGACGCGATCTCGATCTGTCCGGGCAGGCCTGCGTAGCCGTGCTCGACGACGTTGCACACGAGCTCATCGACCGCCTGAACGAGGTCGGCGATCGTCTCATCGTCGGCGCCGGCTGCGCCGGCCTGCTCGCGAACGAACGCTCGCACGGCGGCCAGGTGGTCGACCCTGGCCTCGATCGTGATGACCGATTGCTCGCTGCTGGTCATGGGCGCAGGCACGTGGGGGTGACGTCACGCGATCCGGGCGTAGTCCGCCGTTGCCCGCTTGATGAACTTGCCGTGGCCCTTCCGGCCGGTGAACGCGCCATCGCGGACGATCACCGATCCGCGCGACAGGACGATGTCCGAGCGGCCCTGGACCGAGCGGCCCTCGTAGCACGAGTAATCCACGTCCATGTGGTGGGTCGCGGCGCTGATCGTGCGGGTCGCGTTCGGGTCGTAGATGACGATGTCCGCGTCCGAGCCGACCGCGATCGCGCCCTTCTTCGGGAACATCCCGAACAGCTTGGCCGGGGCGGTCGAGATGATCTCGACCCAGCGCTCCCGGCTGAGCCGGCCACCAATGACGCCACCGTCATGCAGGAGGTCGACCCGATCCTCGACCCCGGGCAGGCCGTTGGGGACCTTCCGGAAGTCGCCCTTGCCAAGGTCCTTCTGGCCCTCGAAGTCGAACGGGCAATGGTCGGTGGCGACGAGCTGGAGGTCGTCCTTGATCAGCCCCGTCCAGAGCTCGTCCTGGTGGTCGGCCGAGCGGAGGGGCGGCGAGCACACGAACTTCGCGCCCTCGAAGCCGTTGCCCATGTCGTCGATCGAGAGGAACAGGTACTGCGGACAGGTCTCGGCGAAGACCTGCGAGCCGCGGTCACGCCCCTCGCGGACGGCGTGGAGCGCGTCGCGGGCCGAGAGATGGACGATGTAGACCGGGACCTGGGCCGCTTCTGCGAGCCGGATGACGCGGTTCGTCGCCTCGCCCTCGAAGATCGGATAGCGGGCGATGCCGTGATAGAGCGGGTCGGTCTTGCCGTCGGCGACGAGGTCGGCGGCGACGATGTCGATCGCCATCCCGTTCTCGGCGTGCATCATGATCAGCCCGCCGTTTCTGCCGGTCTGCTGCATCGCCCGGAAGATCGCCCCGTCGTCGCTGTAGAAGACGCCCGGGTAGGCGGTGAAGAGCTTGAAGTCGGGGATGCCCTCGGCGACGAGCTGGTCCATCTCCTTCAGCGTGTCGTCGTTGACGTCGCTCATGATCATGTGGAAGCCGTAGTCGGCGACGGCGTTGCCTTCGGCCTTGGCATGCCACGCGTCGAGGCCGGCCCGGAGCGAGGCGCCCCGGCTCTGGACCGCGAAGTCGACGATCGTGGTCGTTCCGCCGAAGGCCGCCGCGCGCGTACCCGACTCGAACGTGTCCTTGGCGAACGTGCCGCCGAACGGGAGCTCCATGTGGGTGTGGACGTCGATTGCGCCCGGGATCACCCAGCGCCCGGCCGCGTCGATCGTCTCGTCGACGGTCGCGCCGTCGGCGGCGAGGTCGGTCCCGATCCGGACGATCGCCTCGCCATCGATGAGGACGTCGGCGGCGGTCGAGCCATCCGCGGTGACGATCGTTCCGTTACTGATCAGGGTGCGCATCGATCCTCCTCCAGGCCCGGGCCGGGCCGCCCGGATCGGCGGGCGGGGCTGAGCGTCGAGGATAGCGAAGCGCGAGCGGTCGGTCCGCGCCCGGCGGTCGTTGCCCGGCGGTCAGCGGTGGTTCGGGGTACGCATCTTGCCGATGGCGAGGAGCACGCTCGCCGCGAGCAGCGCGAAGATCGCGCCGCCGAGGATCGGCCGGCCGGCACCACTGACCAGGAAGTCCGTGTCGATCGACGGCAGGCGAGTGGCGACGACGGCGATGACCAGGATCACGATCAGCCACGTGGCGGAACGGGCGAACTGACGCCGTGTCCGGACGCGCCGGGCGCCGGCGCCGTCCATGTCCCAGAACGGGTCGTGGCGGCTGGATGAACGGGTCAGGCGCGGCACGAGTTGGTCCTCCGGCGGTGCGTTCTGGGGGGCGGGTCCCATCGTGCGTCAGCGGAGCCCGCCCGACCAGCCCGACCTTCGGGTCAGGACGCTCATCCGTTCTGGTGAGACCGGTGCCCGACGCGCCGCTGGCGATCGCCGGCCCTCGCCCCAGCCCGCGCTGAGCGACGCTTGCCCCCAACCCGCGACCGGCCACGCGCGTGACTTGACATACGAATCTAACCCGGACATTCGGCAGCGAGTTCTTGTCATCCGTTGGCTCGATGGATCAATAGACAACCAATCCCGCCGAATCCGCGCTCAGCCGCCGGACGGCTGGCCGCCGCGTCGGGCATAACGTCCGCCTGGGATTCGTTTGACAAGTGGGCGACGCCGGAACCCGCCGGCGCGACCCGCGGAGCGGCGCCGGAACCCGCCGGCGCGACCCGCGGAGCGGC
>JANLYK010000186.1:0-8654 GCA_031365595.1 Chloroflexota bacterium
ACGCCGCTCCGCGCGGGCGACGGCCCGAAGCCGCGGCCCGGCGCCCGGGCCGCCGACGTGGCCGGCACGGGCGACTACCTGTGGCGGGTCAACGACCACGGCCGGACGATCCGCGAGCTCCGGCGCTGGTCGGCGACCGACGCCGAGGCGTACGAGGAGTACGGCCAGCTCATGGTCGAGATGGCCCGCTTCATCAAGCCGATCCTGGGAATCACGCCGCCGGACCTGACCTCGCTCGATCCGCGCCCGCTGCTCCCGCTCGGTGGGCTGCTCCGGAGCTTCCAGCAGCTGCCCGAGCGCCAGCAGGCCGTGTTCGTCCAGCTGATGACGATGTCCGCGGCCGACTTCCTCGACCAGTGGTTCGAGACCGACCCATTGAAGGCGACGATGAGCGCGTCGGGGATCATCGGGACCTATCTCGGGGTCCGCTCTCCGGGCACGGCCTATGTCCTGCTCCACCACTACATGGGCGAGATCGACGGGGCGTTCCGGGCGTGGGGCATCCCGAAGGGCGGGACCGGCGGCATCTCGAACGCGATCGGCTCGGCGGCCCGGGCACTCGGCGCCGAGATCCGGACCGAGGCGCCGGTCGAGCGGGTGATCGTGAAGAACGGCAAGGCCGTCGGGGTCGCGCTGGCCGGTTCCGGCGAGGAGATCCATGCCGACGTGGTCCTGTCGTCGGTCGATGCCCGGCGGACGTTCCTCGGCCTGGTTGAGCCGGGCACCCTGGAGCCCGAGTTCGAGCAGGAGATCCGGCGGTTCAAGTTCCGCGGCTCGTCGGGCAAGGTCAACATGGCGGTTGACCGCCTGCCCGACTTCTCGTGCCTGCCCGGCGCCGGCGAGCATCTCCGCGGCGCCATCTCGTTCAGTCCGGCGGTCGACGACATGGAGCAGGCCTACGACGACGCGAAGTACGGCCGGTTCTCCGCCAAGCCGTACATCGACATGATCATCCCGACCCTCGTCGACCCAACGATGGCCCCGCCCGGCAAGCACGTGATCAGCTGCTTCGTCCAGTACGCCCCGTACAAGCTGGCCCCGGAGCTCGGGACGTGGGACGACCAGCGCGAGGCGTTCGGCGATGCAGTCGTGAACCGGATCAGCGAGTTCGCGCCCGGGTTCCGAGAGTCGATCCTGTTCCGGAACGTCCAGACGCCGCTCGACATCGAGCGCACGACGGGCCTGACCGAGGGCAACATCTTCCAGGGCGAGCTGACCCTTGAGCAGCTCTTCTTCAACCGGCCCGCGCCCGGCTACGCCCGGTTCCGAACGCCGATCCAGGACCTCTGGATGTGCGGCAGTTCGACCCATCCCGGCGGCGGGATCATGGGCGCGAACGGCCGAATCGCGGCGCTCGAGGTCCTCCGCTCGCGCGGCCGGCGGGTGGCCTGATGGCGACGTACGACGCGATCGTCGTCGGTGGCGGGCACAACGGCCTCGTCACGGCGGCGTACCTCGCCCGAGCCGGGCGTCGGACGCTCGTCCTCGAGCGGCGCGAGCATGTCGGTGGCGCGGCCGAGACGGCGGACCTCGGCGGCGTGCGAATTCCGCGCCTGGCGGACACGGTCGGGCGGATCCGGCCGTCAGTCGTCAAGGACCTGGAGCTCCGCGCCCACGGGCTGCGTCTCGTCGCGCCCGGCATCCGCGTCTTTGCGCCCCAGTCCGACGGGCGGGCGATCAGCCTGTGGGCGGACGACGCGCGGACCGTCGAGGGCCTGCGGGCCTGGTCCTCTCGTGACGCCGACGCTTGGCTCGACTTCGACCGGCTCGTCCGCTCGCTCGGCCGGTTCCTCGCCGAGCTCGCCGCCCAGACGCCACCGGACATCAAGGCGCCCGGGGTCGGCGACGCGTTCACCGGGCTGAAACTCGGCAGAACGTTCCGCGGCCTCGGCAAGCACGATTCGCACACGATCCTGCGGGTCCTGCCGATGGCCGTCGCCGACTTCGTGGCGGAGGCATTCGAGACCGATGCTCTCCAGGCAGCGATCGCCTGGCGCGGGGTTCGGCATTCGCTCCTCGGCCCGTGGTCGGCGGGTTCGACGGCGATCCTGCTCGGCGACTCCGCGGGCAACGATGGCGGGGCGGCGGGCCAGACCGTCTTCGCGATCGGCGGACCGGGTGCGTTGTCGGAGGCGCTGGCGTCGGCCGCGCGGGAGGCCGGAGCGGAGATCCGCTGCGGAGCCGAGGTCGCCGCGATCACCTCGCGCGACAACCGGGTCACCGGCGTCGCCCTCGCCTCGGGCGAGGAGATCGGGGCGACGGTCGTCGTCTCCGGGCTCGACCCGAGGCGGACCCTCGTCGGACTGGTCGACCCGGTGACCGTCGGGCCGACGATGCGCTGGCGGGCCGGCAACTACCGGACGCCGGGTGTCGTGGCCAAGGTCAACCTCGTCGTCGATCGACTGCCCCGCTTCACCGCGGCCGGCGGCGACGACCAGCTGGTCCGGGGCCGGATCCTCGCCGCACCCGGAATCGACGCAATCGAGCGGGCGTTCGATGCGGCCAAGTACGGCCGCACGTCGGACACGCCGGTCCTCGAGGCGACGATCCCGTCGTTGGTCGATCCGTCGCTCGTGGCGGGCGCGCCGGACGGGACGCACGTCGTCAGCATCAGTGCCCAGTACGCGCCGGCAACTCTCCGCGGCGGGGCCTGGGACGAGGACGGCCGAGCGGACGGGTTCGCGGACCGGGTCGTCGGCGTCCTCGACGACCTCGCGCCGGGGCTGACGCAGAGCATCACCGCCCGCGAGGTCATCACGCCCCTCGACCTGGAGCGGGACTACGGGCTGACCGGCGGCCACCCGCTTCACGGCGAGCAGTCGCTCGACCAGTTTTTCCTGTGGCGGCCGTTCCTCGGCAGCGCCCGCTACCGGCTCCCGGTCGACGGGCTGTACCTGTGCGGCTCGGGCGCCCATCCCGGCGGCGGCATCACCGGCCAGCCCGGCCAGAACGCCGCCCGCGAGATCCTCTCGGACCTGAAGCGCCGGCGCTGAGCTGCCGGGCCGTGCCGCCGGTCAGCGACCGCCGAGGATGTTGCCCATGCCACCACCGCCGAGCAGGCCACCGAGGAGGCCGCCGAGATCGGGCTGATTCGCGGCCTCGCCCGGACGCGGCGTGGCGCCGCTCGGAGTCAGGTGGTTGATGATCATCGGCAGGAGCCCGGCCAGGAGCGGCAGGAGCGACTGGATTGACAGGCCGGTCGACGATGCCAGGCTGTTGACCGTGTCGGGCCCGAGCGCGCCCGCAAGCTCCTCCGGAGCAACAGGCTCGTTGGCCCCGGTCGAGACCCACGAATCGACCTGCGAGCCGAGACCGCCGGCGCGGAGCTTCTGGATCAGGCCGTTCACGCCGCCCTGCTGGGTGAGCAGCTCCTGGATGCCCTGGGTCGCGGCGGTCGGGTCCGCGGCTCCCTCGGCGCCGGCGAGGCCACCGAGCAGATTCGAGAGGTCCATGTCGTTCTCCTTCTCAGCGTCGTTCGACGCGGCGATCCTCGGCGAGGCGCTGCTCCGTGGTCTGCTCGGCCGGCCGGTCCGGACCCGGCACTGCGGGTGGCGGCGGGACGCCGTCAACGGACTCGACCGGCTCGGGCCACGACCACGTCTTCAGCCGTCTGAGCAGGCTCCGGCCGGTTAGGTCGAGATGGATCGGCGTGACGGCGATCCGACGGTTCACGACCGCGTGGAAGTCGGTGCCGGGGATCGCCTGGCCCGACGGCGGCGGCCCGCCGATCCAGAAGTAGGGGATGCCGCGCGGATCGAGGCGCTCGAGGAGCTGGTCCTGGTAGACGCGCCGGCCGAGCCGGGTGACCTCGATCCCGTCGCATTCGTCGAACGACACGGCCGGCACGTTCACGTTGATCAGCTCCCCACGCGACAGCCCGTGCTCCAGGATGTTCCGGGCCACGGTCGTCGCCGCGACGGTGGCGAGGGCGAAATCGGGGTGCTCGTAATACTCCTGGCTGATCGCGAAGGCCGGGCAGCCGTTGATCACCGCCTCCATCGCCGCCGAGACCGTGCCCGAGTAGGTGATGTCGTCGCCGAGGTTGGCCCCGTAGTTGATCCCGGATGCGACAAGGTCGAAGCCGTGCCCGAAGTAGCCGAGGAACGCGATGCTCACCGCGTCAGTCGGGCTGCCGTCGACCGAGTAGCCGATCGAGCCGTCACCGAGCGTCCGCTCCCGGACGCGGAGCGGGCGCATCAGCGTCTTCTGGTGGCCGACCGCGCTCTGGTTCGTGTCGGGCGCGACGACGGTCGTGTCGCCCAGCAGGTCCATCGCCTGCTTCAACGCGAGCAGGCCGCGCGACTCCACGCCGTCGTCGTTCGTGATCAGGATCTTCGGCCGGGTCGACCAGTCGTGGAGCGGCCGGGCGCTGGGCCGGAGGGCGCGCGGGCCGCCGCGGGCCGCTCCGCCGGCCACCGGCTCGCCGCGCTCGAGGTCGACGTCGCGGCGCTCGGTCCGGGCCCGCTCGCGGGTCATGTCGGGCTTGTCGCCGGGTCCCTCGTCGGCCCGGGCGGGGGGCTGCGACCACGTCGGGTGGCGCTCGTCACCCTCGGCCGCGCCGTCGTCGGCGCCCTCGCCCTCGTCGACGCCGTCGTCCCCGTCGCTCACGAGATCGTCTCGGTCGTCCCCGTCACGCCAAGGACGTCGGGATCGACGCCGGGCACTGGCTCGTGCGGAACGCGAACCCGCCGGCCCTCACGCTCCTCGACGCGCCGCGCCGCCCGGGCGGCGACCGGCGACGGCTCACGGGTCACGACCAGGAAGTGGAAGAAGAACGCGGACAGTACGGCCGCGATCGGGATGCCGAAGATCGCCCCTGTGACCCCCGCGATCTTGCTGCCGATCAGCACCGAGCCGAGGACCACGATCGGGTGGATCCCGACCGCCTCCTGCATCAGGCGTGGCTGGAGGACATTCATCACGGCAAACCAGCCGACGCCCATCAGGATCGCCGTCGGAAGGGTGGGCGCGTCGGGGGTAAGGACCGCCACGATCACGGGCGGCGCCCACGCCACGAACGGCCCGAAGAACGGGATCGCCATCAGCACCCCGGCCACGGCGGTGGTCACCGGCAGGTAGGGCAGGCCGAGGACGGCGCTCGTGACGGCCGCAACTGCGGCATACACGATCCCGAGGATCGCCTGGCCACGCAGGAACCCGCCGAACGATCGCGCAACGCTCGTTTCGAGAAGGCGCGCCTCCTCTTTCATCGAGGGCGGGACGACCCGGAACATGAACGACAGGATCTGGTCGCGGTCCACGACCATGTACAGCGACAGGATCAGGACGAGGAGCAGGCTGCCGAGCGCCGAGATGCTGGCCACCGCGAGCTGTTGAACGGGGCCCGCGAGTTGGGCGGCGTACGTCGCGGTGTTGTCCAGGAAGCTGCCGGCCTGGGCGACGAGATCGACCTGGTCGAGGCCGATCGCGTTCAGCCTCTCCTGCCACGGGGCGAGGAGAGTGGGCAGGTCGCCGCGCAGGGTCGGGACGCTCGTGATGAACGCGGCGATCGACTGGGCGAGGGCGCCCGCGACGAGGACAACGACGAGGACGATGGCGCCGACGAGGGTGGCGTAGACCAGGACCACGGCCCCGATCCGGGGCAGGATCGGGACGAGCCGGGTGAGCCCGCCGACGACCGGGCTCAGGATGAAGGCGAGCAGCCAGGCCAGGAAGAAGACGAGGATCGTGTCGCCGAACGTGTAGAAGATGTCGGCGAGGTACCCGATCAGGATCAGGCCGAGGACGAATGCGCCAAGAACCAGGACCGCGGTCAGCCAGCGTCGTTGCCGTTCGGTCACCTGCACCACCCTGGATCGATGATCGTCCACGTGCCGTCATGGTAGACGGGGGACGATCCCGTCCGTTCAGCGCAGGCCCATCTTCTCCTTGACCTCGGCCATCGTCGCGGCGGCCACGGGGGCCAGGCGGTCGGCGCCGGCTTCGAGGATCCCGTCCACCTCGGCCGGATGGGCCATCAGCTCCGCATAACGCTCGCGGGCCGGGGCGTAGTGCCGGGCGATCCGCTCGGCGAGGACCTTCTTCATGTCGACGCAGCCGGTCCGGGCCGTCCGCTCCCCGTCCCACAGGTCCTCGTAATCGTCTCCGAAGAAGCGCTGGAGCTGGCAGACGTTGCAAACCTCGGGCCGGCCGGGATCGGTCCGCCTGATTCGCTGGGTATCGGTGACCATCGACATCACCTGCTTCCGGATCACGTCCGGCTCGGCAAGGATCTCGATCGTGTTCCCGAGCGACTTGCTCATCTTCCGGACGCCGTCGGTGCCGAGCACGACCGGTGCCTCGGTGAAGACCGCCTGCGCCTCGGGGAACGTGTCGCCGTAGCGATGATTGAATGCGCGGACGATCTCCCGGCTCAGCTCGAGATGTGCCGCCTGGTCCCTGCCGACCGGGATCCGGGTGGCCTTGTAGATCGCGATGTCGGCGGCCTGCAGGATCGGGTACGTCAGCAGTCCGTGATTCACGTCGTCCGGCTGCTGGGTCTTCTTCTCCTTGTAGGTCGGCGTGCGCTCGACCCAGCTGACCGGGGTGACGGTGCACAGGAGCCACATCAGCTCGGTGTGCTCGGGGCGGTGGCTCTGGACGAAGAGCGTGCAGCGTTCCGGGTCGAGCCCGAGGGCCAGCAGCGACGCCGCCATCTCGCGGGTCTGGCTGCGCATCAGCTCCGGGTCGTGGAGGCTCGTCAGGGCGTGGTAATCGACGATGCAGTAGATCGCGTCGAACTGGTCCTGGAGCGCCACGTAGTTCCGGATCGCGCCGAGGTCGTTGCCGAGGTGGACGATCCCCGACGGCTGGATGCCCGAGAACGTCCGGGGATGGGTCGGGTTCGCGGCAAGCGCGGCGCGAGCGGGGCCGGAGGCAGTCGCGGTCGCGGCGTCGGACGTCATGGGCGGCGAGTGTAGCCGACCCCACGATCGCGCTCGGCTACCATTCGCCCGATGCCGCCACCGTCACGAGCCCATCGCCGATGAGCCGCGCGCCGCTGCGCGTCGCGGTGCTCGGCGCCGGCACGGTCGGGCGGGAGGTGATCCGGGCGCTGATGGCGCGCGGACCCGAGCTCGTCGCCCTCGACGGCGCGCCGTTCGAACTGGTCGGGATCGCCGTCCGGGACATCGACCGGGCGCGGGCCGCCGGCCTGCCCGCCGGGCTGCTCACGGATGCCCCGGCCCACCTCGTTGCGGCGCCCGACACGGACGTGATCGTCGAGCTGATGGGCGGTGACGAGCCAGCCCACACGCTGATCGCCGCAGCCCTCGCCGCGGGCAAGCCTGTCGTCACCGCGAACAAACACGTGATCGCCCACCACGGTGCCGAGCTCGAGGCGACCGCCCGGCGAACCGGGGCTGCCCTTCGGTTCGAGGCGGCAGTCGGCGGCGGAATCCCCGTGCTCGGACCGCTCGCGACCGAGCTGGCGGCGAACCGGATCACGGCGGTCCGAGGGATCGTGAACGGCACGACGAACTACATCCTGAGCGCGATGGCCGACGAGGGCCGCGACTACGCCGAGGTCCTCGCCGCCGCCCAAGCCGCGGGTTACGCCGAGGCCGACCCGAGCGGCGACGTCGAGGGTCACGACGCGGTGAACAAGCTCGTGATCCTGGCCCGCCTCGCGTTCGGGGTCTGGCTCGATCCGGCGACCGTCCTCATCGCCGCCGTCGACGGTCCGGGCGACGGCCGGCCGGGGATCACCGGCCTCGGCGCCGCCGACATCGCCGCTGCTGCGGCCGAGGGCCGGACGATCAAGCTCATCGCCGAAGGCCGTCGCGAGGCCGACGGTTCGATCGCCGCCGCCGTCATTCCCGTCGCCCTCCCCTCGGACTCGGCCCTCGCCCGGACCGGCGGCGTCCTGAACCGGGTCGAAATCGAGGCCGAGCCGCTCGGGACGGTGGCGTTCAGCGGACCCGGCGCAGGCGGCGCGGCCACGTCCAGCGCTGTCCTTGGGGACCTGATCGCCGTGGCCCGCGAGCGCGGGTCGACCTGGGCCGGGCTGCCGCCGGCGACGACCGCGGAGCATGCCCGGTGACCGCGGTCGCGCGCCTCAGCCGCCCGACCCTCGTGGATCGCTACCGCGCGTTCCTGCCCGTCACCGACGCGACGCCGGTCGTCAGCCTCGGGGAGGGGATGACCCCGCTCGTCCATCTCCGCCGCCTCGGAGCCCGGATCGGCCTGGCCAACCTCCATGTCAAGGTCGAGGGCCAGAACCCGACCGGCTCGTTCAAGGATCGGGGCATGGTCCTGGCCGTCGCCAAGGCCGTCGAGGACGGGGCGGAAGCGATCATCTGTGCTTCAACGGGCAACACGTCGGCCTCGGCGGCCGCGTATGGGGCGGCCCACGGGCTCGAGGTCGTCGTCGTGCTGCCGGCCGGCAAGATCGCGATGGGCAAGCTCCTCCAGGCGGTCGTGGCCGGGGCCCGGATCGTCGCCATCGATGGCAATTTCGACGCGGCCCTGCGCGTCGTCCGCGCCCTCGCCGAGCAGGACGATCACCCGATCACCCTCGTGAACTCGGTCAACCCGTACCGCCTCGAGGGCCAGAAGACCGCGGCATTCGAGGTCTGCGACGATCTGGGCCGGGCGCCCGACATCCTCGCGATCCCGGTGGGCAATGCCGGCAACATCAGCGCCTACTGGGCCGG
>JANLYK010000193.1:0-1936 GCA_031365595.1 Chloroflexota bacterium
GCTCGATCGAGACGTGGCGACGCGAGCTCGAGCAGGCGGCCGCGGCCACGGACGGCCAGCTGATGGACGTCCTCGCCAACCCGGCCCTGCCGCTCGACCAGCGGCTCGATGTCGCGAACCGCGTGTTCGCCGGTCTCAGCCAGCCGGTCCGCAACATCGTCGGGCTGCTCGTCCGGCGCCGGCGGATCGAGCAGCTGCCGCGCGTCGTCGCCGAGTTCATCCGCCTCGATGACCGGCGCCAGGGGATCACCCACGCCACCGCCACCAGCGCCGCGCCGCTCACCGACCTCGAGGTCAAGGCCCTGACGGCCCGCCTCGAGCAGATGACCGGCGGCAGCGTGGCCCTCACCACCGACGTCGACGAGCGCCTGCTCGGCGGCCTCATCGTCCGCGTCGGCGACCGACTGATCGACGGGAGCGTCCGAGGTCGCCTCGAGCGGCTGCGCAACCAGCTCGCGGCCGGGACGATCTAGAGCCTCCGAGACCCGCTACCCGCCATTCCTGGGAGTACCGCACATGGCCATCCGCTCCGACGAGATCACCAGCATCATCAAGTCGTCGATCGACTCGTTCGACGCGGCGACCGAGACGCGCAGCGTCGGAACGGTCGTCGAGGTCGGCGACGGGATCGCCCAGATCTACGGGCTCGACGGCGCCCTCGCGTCCGAGATGCTCGAGTTCCCGGGCGGGGTCATGGGCATGGCCCTCAACCTCGAGGAGGAGACGGTCGGTGCCGTGATCCTCGGCGACGCCCGGGCCATCAAGGAAGGCGACACGGTCAAGACCACCGGTCGAGTCGTCGAGGTCCCGGTCGGCCAGGCGCTCCTCGGCCGGGTCGTCGATCCGCTCGGGCGCCCACTGGACGACAAGGGCCCGATCGCCGCGACGAAGACCCGCCCGGTCGAGCGGATCGCGCCCGGCGTCATCGTCCGCAAGTCGGTCGACACCCCGGTCCAGACCGGCATCAAGGCGATCGACGCCCTGATCCCGATCGGTCGCGGGCAGCGCGAGCTGATCATCGGCGACCGCCAGACGGGCAAGACGGCGATCGCGATCGACACGATCCTCAACCAGAAGGGCAAGGGCCTGGTCTGCATCTACGTGGCGATCGGCCAGAAGCTTTCGACCGTCGCCCAGACCGTGGCGATCCTCGAGCAGAACGGGGCGATGGGCCACACGATCGTCGTCGTGGCCGGGGCCGAGGATCCGGCTCCGCTCCAGTACCTCGCGCCGTACTCCGGCGTTGCGATCGGCGAAGAGGTGATGGAGGTCGGCGTCGAGGTCGAGGGTGAGGGCCTCGTCAAGGACGCGCTGTGCGTCTACGACGACCTGAGCAAGCACGCCTGGGCGTACCGCGAGATGTCGCTCCTGCTGCGCCGCCCGCCGGGCCGTGAGGCATACCCGGGCGACGTGTTCTACCTCCACTCCCGGCTGCTCGAGCGGGCCGCCCGCCTGAACGACGACAACGGCGGCGGTTCGCTGACCGCCCTGCCGATCATCGAGACCCAGGCCGGCGACGTGTCGGCCTACATCCCGACCAACGTGATCTCGATCACCGACGGCCAGATCTTCCTCGAGACCGACCTGTTCAACGCCGGCCAGCGGCCCGCCCTGAACATCGGCATCTCGGTGTCGCGGGTCGGGTCGGCGGCCCAGACCAAGGCGATGAAGAAGGTCGCGGCGCCGCTCAAGCTCGACCTCGCCCAGTACCGCTCGCTGGCGGCCTTCGCCCAGTTCGCGTCCGACCTCGACAAGGCCACCCGCGACCAGCTGACCCGGGGCGAGAAGCTGTCCGAGATCGTCAAGCAGCCGCAGTACCAGCCGCTCGCGGTCGAGAAGCAGGTCGCGATCCTGTACGCGGCCACGAAGGGCAAGCTCGACGACATCCCGACTCCGAAGGTCAAGGACTTCGAGATCGGCCTGTACCGATTCCTCG
>JANLYK010000553.1:0-3351 GCA_031365595.1 Chloroflexota bacterium
CGAGACCGGCACCACCTGGGCGGCGGCCGGAATGCCGATCAGCGTCTCGATCGGAGTCGCGGCGTTCCCGCGCGACGGCCTCAGCGCAGACCAGGTTCTGCTCGCGGCCGACCGGGCATGCTTCGCCGCAAAACGAACCGGGCGCGGCCTGATCGCGACGGCCGACGACGGGCTCGCGATCGCCGGCGAGTTCTCCTTCAAGGAGCCGACCCCGATCGACACGGTCATGAGCAACTCGGAGGACGTCGCGTCCGCCGGCGGGGCGGACGCAGTGCCTCAGGCTGACACCCGTCCGCCGGCGGCCATGGCACGGCCCGCCCGGAAGGCGCGTCCGCCCAGCGGCGACGCGACCGCGGTCCCGTGATGAGCCCGAGCGGCCGACCGTCCCGGTCCGCAAGATGAATCTCCGCCGGTCTGCCCCGATTGCGGCCCGGCTGCTCGTGCTGGCCGGCGCGCTCGCGGCCCTCGCATCTGCCTGTCTGCCCCCGGTCACGCGCGGCCCGGCCGGATCCGCGTCCACCGCGAGCGGCGCGATCACGCCCACCGTCGGGGTCGCGAGTGGACCCACCAGCCCCACGCCGCGCCCTTCGTTCGTCCCGCCGACCCCGACCCCGGCGCCGACCTTCGCGGTCCACACCGTCGCGTCCGGCGACAACCTCAACAGCATCGCGAAGCAATACGGGACGTCCGCCCGGAGCATCGCGTTCTGGAACCGTTCGACCTACCCGTCGCTCGATCCGGAGTCGCCCGATTACTCCCCGAACCTGCTCAAGCTCGGCTGGACGCTGTTCCTGATCCCGAACGTGATCCTGACCGACGACGAGGCGCCGCCCCTGCCGACGACGGAGCTGCCCTCGGCCGAGCCATCGGGCTAGAGGCGCCCGGCGTCGATCACGCGCTGCAGGAACTGCTGGGTCCTCGGCTCGCGGGGCGCACTGAACATCTCGGCCGGCGGCGCGATCTCGAGAATCCGGCCGGCGTCGAGGAAGCACACCCGGTTCGCGATCTCCCGGGCAAAGCTCATCTCGTGGGTGGCGATGAGCATCGTCATGCCCTTGCCGGCAAGCTCGCGGATCAGGTTCAGGACCTCGGCCACGAGCTCCGGGTCGAGGGCGCTCGTGATCTCGTCGAGGAGGAGCAGGTCCGGCTCCATGGCCAGCGCCCGGGCGATCGCGACGCGCTGCTGCTGGCCGCCCGACAGCCGGTCGGGATAGTCGCGCGCCTTGTCGGCGAGGCCGATCCGCTCGAGCAGCTCGATCGCCCGGGCCTCGGCGTCCGACCGGCTCAGCCCGAGGACCTTGCGCGGGGCGAGACTCACGTTGTCGAGGACACGCATGTGCGGGAACAGGTTGTAGGCCTGGAACACGATTCCGATCCGGCGCCGGATCCGGTTGACGTTCACGCCCCTGGCCGTGATCTCATCGCCCTCGACGACGATCCGGCCGCGATCGATCGGTTCGAGCAGGTTGATGCAGCGCAGGAGCGTCGACTTGCCGCTCCCCGACGACCCGATCAGGCACACCACCTCGTGCTCGGCGACGTCAAGATCAATTCCGCGCAGGACCTCGAGGTCACCGAACGACTTGTGCAGGCCTTCGATCCGGAGTGCGGTACCGCCGCCGGTCATCTCGCCACCTGCCGGCTGCGGTCGCGGGCGACGAGCCAGTCCGTCAAGCGCGCCAACGGGATCGTGATCACGACGAAGACCAGGGCGATCGCCACGAACGGTGTGAAATTGAACGTGGCCGATTTCAGGATCTGGCCCTGCCGGAAGATCTCGACGACGCCGAGCGTCGAGACGAGGACGGTGTCCTTCTGGAGGCCGATGAAGTCGTTGAGGAGCGGCGGGATGATCCGCCGGATGGCCTGCGGCACGATCACGTGGCGGAGCGTCTGGTACCGGTTCAGGCCCAGGGATCGAGCCGCCGCCTCCTGGCTCCAATGGACCGAATCGATCCCGGCCCGGTAGACCTCGGACACGTAGGCGGCGTAGACGAGGGTCAGCCCGAGCACGCCGTACACGAACACATCGCTTGGGACGCCCTCGATGCCGAGACCGGGGATCCCGAACCCCAGCAGGTAGATCACGAGCAGGCCGGGCACCGCCCGGAACAGGTCGACGTAGATCGTCGCGAGCAGGCGGAGCGGGAAGAGGGCCGGGCCGGGAAGTCCGCGCAGGATCGCGAGGACGAGCCCGAACGCGAGGACGAGGATCTCGGCGATCACGAACAGGGCGACGTTGGCCCCGAACGCTCCGACGACCTTCGGCAGCGAGCGGTCGAAGATCTCGGGGTTGAAGAAGGAGTGCTGGACCTCGGGCCAGTTCGGCGCGCTCGTGATTGCGACCGCCAGCACTCCGAAGACGACGACGGTCGATACCAGGGCGATCGCGCTCGAGCGGACCGCTTCGCCGGGCGGCACGCGGCGCCCGGCACGACGAGGCCCACTGCGACTACGGAGACCGATCAGGTCACCCGAATCGAGCGGGCCTCCGCCTGCGAGACCCACGACCGTCAGGCCGCGCCGCGGCCGGCGGCTACGGCGCGATGACCGGAGCGCTGGCCTTGTCGGACAGCCACTCCTTGGTGATCGCGTCGAGCGAGCCGTCGCTCTTCATCGTGGCGATCGCTGCATTGACGCACGCCGTCAGCGGGCTGGCCTTGGCGAGGACGACGCTGAAGTGTTCGGCGTCGGCGCCGGTCGGCGGCGCGAACTGGCCGACGATCACCGAGTTCTCGACCTGGGCGGCGGTCACGTAGAAGGCGGTCGGCAGGTCGACGACGAGGCCGTCGATCTGCTTGGCCTTGAGGGCGGCGACCGCGTCGTCATTCGTGTTGTAGACCATTGCCGCGGCGGTCGGAGCGATCACATTGTTGATGGTCGCAAGGCTGGTCGTCCCGACCTGGGCGCCGAACTTCGAGCCCTTCATGTCTGCGATGGTCTTCGCTGAGGCGAGGCCGTTTGCCTTGAGCGCCACGACCGACTGGTTGAGCGTGTAGTAGCCGTCGGACAGGTCCACGGCCTGGGCCCGCTCGGCCGAGAACGAGACCTGGTTAATGTCGATGTCGAACGCCTTTGCGCCCGGCGCGAACGCGTTGTCGAACGGGACGACCGTCCAGACGACATCGGCCTCGGCGAAGCCGAGCTTGGCAGCCAGGGCGTAGGCGAAGGCGCCCTCGAAACCCTCGCCGTTCGTCGGGTCGCCGAGCTCCCACGGCGCGGTCGCCGTGCCGTCAGGGATCTGGAAGTACGGCGGGTAGGCCGGATTGTCGGTGCCGATCGTGAGCTTGCCCGCGGTCTTGACCGCCAGGCTGTCCTTGGCGCAGGCATCGACCGACGGACTCGGGGCGA
>JANLYK010000266.1:0-13302 GCA_031365595.1 Chloroflexota bacterium
GTGCCGGGACGGCCAGAAGAACTTGAGCTGGGAGAGGGCGTGGGCGTGGAACGTCCGGGCGATCACCCCGCCGAGACCGAGGCCGCGCAGCCGCTCGACCATCTCGCGGGCGGCCTTCTCGGTGAACGTGACGACCAGGACCTGGTCTGCCGGTACGACGCCGGTCGCGATCGCATAACCGGTCCGGCGGCTGATCACCCGGGTCTTGCCGGTGCCAGCGCCGGCCAGGATCGCGACGGGACCGGTCGCGGCCAGGACGGCTTGGCGCTGGGCCTCGTTCAGGTCCTCGAGCAGGCGATCGGCGTCGGCCCGCGGTGCGATCGCCACGCTCGTCCCCCGATCAGCCCTCGGGCGCGTCCGGGGCGTCCGAGGCCGCACCATCGGACGGACTGGCCGAGGCTGCGGCGGCGGCAGCGGACGGCGACGGGGCCGTCACAGGCTCGAGATCGATCGTCCGGACCTGGCGCGTTCGCCCGGCGTCGGTCCGCACGACGGCCGACGGGATCGCGCCCGCCGCGAGCTTCTCGATCGTGGCCAGCTCACCCGAGTAGAGGCCGGTGCCGTTGATCCGGACCCGATCGCCGACCTTCAGGCCGGCGCGTCCGGTGCTTGCCGACAGATTGATCGAGGCGACCGTCGGCCGGACGTAGGGTTCGCCGAGCGGTGGACCGCCGGGCCCTCCGGGCTCACCCGGTCGTGGCGGGCGAACTGCGTTGCGGGGCGGTGGATAGACGGTCCGGCGCTTGCGTGGCGGCACTGGCTGAGCGGTCCTCCAGGTAGGTTCATGGGGCTCCGGGAACGATCGGGCGCTGGCGCGTCCGTCGATCCGGTGCAGGTGCAGCATGCCACACCACGCTCACCCCACCGTTATTTCGCCCGGACGCGGTTGTTTTTCGGGTCATGGGTCAGCTCGACCAGGCCGAGGGCCTCGAGGAGCGGCGGCATGTAGACCCCGAACCGGCCTCGATAGCCCTTGCGCAGTCCGTACCAGCCGCCGCGCGGGTTCGATTCCGATCGACCCCAGGCCTCGACCGAACCGTCCGGGGCCGGCTTCTGCTCGTCGGTCCCGCCAAGGGGCATCCAGTCGCCGTGCGCCTTGAGCATCGCGTGGAGCTCGTCAATTGCCCGGGCATCGTAGGTCAGCTTCGTCGAGCCGACCATGCAGACGATCTGGGCAGGATCCGCCGCTTCATCGCGGAACATCGTGTACTCGGAGGTCCCGGGGGCCGTCTTCAGGACCCATGGATCGGCCTTGGTGCCGGTGCCGGTCGCCATTGCAGTTCTCCCTCCCCGACCCAGGTTGAATCCGATCCCGCGCATCGCCCGGCTCGGTCCACGCGACACTACGCCACAGCGCACGGCACGTGCGCGCCGTGGCACACAACGCGAAGATTGACGGGGGGTCCTACGATCTGCCGATGACCGAGTCGTCCGCCCCCGCCGCCGAGCTCGTCGTCGAGGACAACCCCGAGGAGTCCCGCTACGAGGCCTGGCTCGGAGACCGCATCGTCGGGATCGCCGAATACGAGTTGGCCGACGACGCCGGACCGATCGTCTTCGTGCACACCGAGGTCCTTCCCGACGCCGAAGGCATGGGCGTCGGGCGCGGGCTTGCCCGGGGCGCCCTCGACGATGTCCGCCGGCGCGGGATCCGGGTCGTGAGCGAGTGTCCGTTCATCAGCGGCTTCTTCGAGCGCCATCCCGAGGACGCCGACCTCCTCGCCGACTGAACGCTCAACGGCCGCGCTCGAGAACGCGCTGGACGACCGCAAGGAGGGCGTTCGGGGTGAACGGCTTCTCGACCAACTCCGCGGTCCGATCCCCGACGGACAGGTCGAGGAGTGCCGCCGCCGAGTAGCCGGACATGAGCACCACCGGCAGGTCGGGACGCTCGACGTCGAGCGCGCGGGCGAGGTCGAGGCCGGAGCCGCCGGGCATCACGACGTCGGTCAGGACCAGGTCGAACGACTCCGCCGCGAGGCGGTCGCGGGCGCCGCTCACGTCCTCGGCGAGCACCACGACGTACCCGTCGCGCACGAGCACCTTCTCGATCAGGTCGCGGATGAGTGCCTCGTCCTCCACGACGAGGATCCGTTGGCCGCGCCCGCTCGCGCTTCGGCGATCGGCGCTGCGCAGATCGACCTCGGTCGGCTCGGTCGAGGCCAGCGGGAACAGCATCCGGAAGGTCGAGCCGTGGCCCGGTTCCGAATAGACCCAGATCCGACCGCCGCTCTGCTGGACGATGCCGTAGACCGTGGCCAGCCCGAGGCCGGTGCCGAGCCCCTCGCTCTTCGTCGTGAAGAACGGCTCGAAGATGTGCTCGCGGGTCTCTTCGTCCATCCCGATCCCCGTATCGCTGACCGTCAGCTGGACGTGGCGCCCCGGCGTCAGACCCGGATGGATCCGATCGACCCCAACGTCCAGATCCACGATCACGACCTCCATCGTCAGGCGACCACCGTCGGGCATCGCGTCGCGGGCATTGACCGCCAGGTTGACGATGACCTGCTCGAGCTGGCCGCGATCGGCGAGCACGACTGCGGACGAGTCGAGGCGGTCGATCGTGACCTCGACGCTGGACCCGATCAACGGCGACAGCATCGGGACGATGTCCTGGATGACCTCGGCGACGGCCACGGTCTGGGGATGAAGGACCTGCTTGCGCGAGAAGGCGAGCAGCTGCCGAACGAGCTTGCCCGCGCGTTCGCCGCCGACCCGGATCGCCTCGACGTCGTCCCGTCGAGGGTCGTCGGCTGGCAGGTCGTCCAGGACCAGCTGGGTGAAGCCGAGCATCGCGGTCAGGATGTTGTTGAAGTCGTGGGCGATCCCGCCGGCGAGGCGGCCGACGCTCTCGAGTCGCTGCGCCTGGAGCAGCTGGCCCTCGAGGCGCTTCCGGGCGCTGATGTCGCGGATGATTCCGGTAAACGCTCGATTCTCGCCCGTGCCCGAGTCCGCGAACGACACGTCGATCGGGAACTCGTCACCATTCGCTCGACGGCCGATCAGCTCCGTCCCCTCCCATTCGATGTGTCGGTCACCGGTCGCCATGTGACGGGCCAGTCCGCGCCGATGCTGGTCGCGCATCCGGGTCGGCATCAACGTCGTGAGGGACTGCCCGACGAGCGACCCCGGCGGGTAGCCGAAGATGCGGTCGGTCGCCGGATTGACGAACCGGATCGTCGAGTCTGCGTCGATGGTCACGATCGCATCGGCGACGGTCACGGTGACGACAGCTTCGCGGTCCACGGCCTCGCGCGCCGCCTGCTCCGCCCGCAGGCGAATCGCCTCGGTTCGGTCGAGCGCTGCGCCCGATCGATAGATCAGGAACAGGAGCGTACCGATCAATCCTGTGACCAGCGCGGCCAGCCCGATCCCCGATCCGAACGAGCCGGACCGGATCGCGGCGAGCACGACGAACCCGAGGGTCATCGGAATCAGGATCGACGGCGGCAGCAGGCGCCGGATCAGCTCGCCTCCGGGACCGTCCCCGAATCCCCGTCGCGTGATCCCGATCGGCCGGTCGAGGAGCAGGCCCAGCGACACCAACGCGAAAGCGACCGCCGTCGGCACGGACACCGACGAGAACGGGCCGAAGCGATACAGGTCGCTGACGTCGTACAGATACCCGATCAGGGTCAGGACGGCCACGCCCAGGGTGAGGAGCCCAGCGAGCACGCCGAGGCGGCTGGGGCGCCCGCTCGAGAACGCCAGCGTCGTCAAGCCGATGGCCACGAAGCCGACGGCCGTGATCGGCGACATCCGACCGGGAAACGCCGATCCGCCCGGGTCGGGCACGATGAGCTCGTCGATCCCGAAGGATGATCCGGTCAGGTATTCGAGGGCCGACAGGCCGCCGAGGACGATCGCCCCGATCGCGAGGCCGCGCATCAGAACGCGCTGCTCGGGGGCCCTGAGCAGGACGACCAGGGCTGCGCCGACGAGGACGATCCCGACCGCGGTGTTGAACTTCATCGTGGCGAGCCCCGGCACGAATGACGTCAGGATCGGGGCACCGGCAAGCCAGCCGACGAGGGCCGTCAAGCCGAGACCGACGACGACGAGGCCGGCGACGACGGCGAACGAGCGAGCCCTTGCCAGGCGTCGCTCGACGGCATCGATCGGGTCTGCGTCCCTCACCGCGACCCGTCCGTGATCGACAGAGCCACTCTGCATCCCTCGCCGTTTGTCACGGGACCCTAGTCCGGAACGCAGCAGCGTTCAGGTCCAACCCGCTCAGCCTGACAGTGGCCGAGCTCGCCCGCAACCGGGCGGCCGGGCGGGACGCGGCTCCGGCTCAGCCGCGTCGGGTCCGCCCGAGCCACGCCGCCAATGGAAGCAGGAGCATCGGGATCTCGAGCGCGGAGTAGAGCAACCCGCCGCCGCGCGAGTTCAGGACCGAGGCCAGCCAGTCGGCCCAAAGCGAGCCGAACGGCACGCTCAGGGCGAGGACGGTGGCGACCCCCAGCCACCACGACCGGCGCCGGGTCCCGAACAGGGCGAACGGCGCGAGCGACGGCTTGACGAGCACGAACGGCGCCGCGAACCGTGACGACCCAACGACCGCGAGGGCCATCGCCGCCATCGACCACATCACGGGGTTTCCGGTCCAGATCTTCAGGAGCGTCGTCGGATTGGCGAGGCACAGGGCGATCAGCGGCCAGACGATCGGTCGCGGCCGCAGGGCAAGGACTGCCCCGGCAGTGATCCCGAGCGGAATCAGCCAGAACGCGATCGCCGCGATCGCCGCCGCCGGCCCTGACGCCCCGACAGCCGCGAACGGCGCGAACAGCCAGAGCGCGACCGGGGGGTACAGGACGTCGCCTGCCCGGATCTCGTACGGACCAGCGACCTGGTACGGCTCGAAGTACGGACCGCCCGCCAGCCAGCGGGCGGTGACGTCGCGGTACACGGCGAAGTCCACGCCGAGCCGCTGCTCGAGCGGATGGGGAACGATGAGCACGAACAGGACCGGCACAGCGAAGGCGGCGGCCGACAGGGTCGCCGCCACGCGCCAGCTGATGTTCGGCCACGTCCGCACTGGCCGACGATACCGGCTGGCGTGGGCGGTCGGTCGGGACGTGCGCGACACATCGAGGGTTGACAAGTTACTTAGTAATCACTAAGTTACGCCCATGCCCGCCATCACTCCCCGGACACGCTCCGCCTCGACCGGCCGGATGACCGCCGACGAACGCCGCGACGCGATCGTCTCGGCAGGCATCGCCGAATTCGCGACGGGCGGCCTCGTCGGTGCCTCGACCGATGTGATCGCGAAACGAGCGGGCGTCAGCCAGCCCTACGTCTTCCAGCTGTTCGGGACGAAGAAGGAGCTGTTCCTCGCGGTCGTCCGGCGCTGCTTCGAGCGGACCCGCCTCACCTTCGAGGATGCCGCGCATCGCTACGAGCCGGGCGTGACCGAGGGCTGCGACACGGTCCTCGAGGCAATCGGGCTGTCATACATGCACCTCCTGGCGGACCGGGCTCTGCTCCAGGTCCAGCTCCAGGCGTACGCCGCCTGCTCGGATTCCGACGTCCGGCTCGTCGTCCGCGAAGAGTTCGGCCACCTCCACCGGCGCGTCGCCGAGCTGTCCGGCGCCAACGCCGAAGACCTCCAGCATTTCTTCGCGCAGGGAATGCTCCTCAACATCGCCGCCGCGGTCGAGCTCGAGGGCGACCCGCAGAGCTGGCTGCTCGAGCACCTGGAGGGCAGCGTCTGATCACCTGCTCGCCCGCCCCGTTCATTTGCCGTCCGCATCTAGTGACTACTCACTAATCACCCGGAAAACGCATCCCCGAAAGGAGCCAACCCCGTGTCACGCGTCCTCTGGACCTTCGTCATCACCTCGATCGCCCTGTTCATGGCGGCCCTCGACAACCTCGTCGTGACGACTGCCCTGCCCGTCATCCGCTCGAGCTTCAACGCGAGCCTGTCCGAGCTCGAGTGGATCGTCAACGCCTACACCCTGACGTTCGCCGTCCTGCTGTTGACCGGCGCCGCGCTCGGCGACCGCTTCGGGCGCAAGCGCCTGTTCGTGATCGGCCTCGCCATCTTCACAGCCGGTTCGGCGATCGCCGCCTTCTCCTCCACGGTCGACGTCCTGATCGTCGCCCGCGCGATCCAGGGCCTCGGTGGCGCGATCGTCACCCCGCTGAGCCTGACGATCCTGTCCGCCGCGGTGCCGCGCGAGCGACGGGCCGTCGCGCTCGGGGCGTGGGGCGGCATCGCCGGCCTCGCGATCGCGATCGGACCGCTTGTCGGCGGCGCGATCGCCGAGGGCCTCGCCTGGCAGTGGATCTTCTGGGTCAACGTCCCGATCGGCCTGTTCGCGATCCCCTTGGCGATCTTCCGCCTCGACGAGACCCGCGGCCCGGCCACACGCCTCGACCTGCCCGGGCTCGGCCTCGTCAGCGGCGGGCTGCTGGCTCTCGTCTGGGGCCTGGTCCGGGCCAACGAGCTCGGCTGGACCAGCCCGACGATCGTCGCCTCGATCGGCGCCGGGATCGCGCTCCTCGCGGGCTTCGCCGCCTGGGAGGCACGGACCGCCGAACCGATGCTCCCCCTCCGCCTCTTCCGCTCCCGGTCGTTCAGCGCGGCCAACGCCGTCTCGATCCTGATGACCTTCGGGATGTTCGGCTCGATCTTCCTGCTCGCCCAGTTCTTCCAGGTCGTCCAGGGCCTGAGCCCACTCCAGGCGGGCCTGCGAACCCTGCCGTGGACGATCATGCCGGTGTTCGTGGCGCCCGTCGCGGGTCTGCTGTCGGCTCGGACCGGAACCCGGCCGCTCCTGGTCCTCGGGATGGGCCTCCAGGCGATCGCCCTCGGCTGGATCTCG
Organism: Chloroflexota bacterium; assembly: GCA_031365595.1. Taxonomy (GTDB): domain Bacteria; phylum Chloroflexota; class Limnocylindria; order Limnocylindrales; family CSP1-4; genus CF-46. The sequence goes on from JANLYK010000266.1 coordinate 6,834, forward strand.
CTCGTGATCACGCCGACCGTCGACTACCTCGTGATCGTGCCTGCGTTCATCCTCGCCGGCGCCGGCATGGGCCTCTTCTTCGCCCCGATCGCCAACGTCGTCCTGTCGGCCGTGCGGCCCGAAGAGGAGGGCAAGGCGTCGGGTGCGAACAACGCGATCCGTGAGCTGGGCGGCGTGTTCGGGGTCGCCGTCCTGGCCTCGATCTTCGCGGCCAACGGCTCGTACGAGACCGGCCGGGCGTTCGTCGACGGCATGATCCCGGCGCTGCAAGTCGGGGCGGTGGTCGTGGCGATCGGTGCCGTCGCCGCTCTTGCCCTGGGCGGACGGTCGCGGACCGCCTCGATCGCCGACGACGACACGTTCCGGGGCATCGAGGCCGCCGCTGCGTAGCTCGTCTCCGCTCCTCGCGAGGAAGCCCGGGTCGGCAGGTCGCCGGCCCGGGCTTGTTCATGTCCGAAGGTCGGCCGGCATCAGGCATTGACTCATGACGATGAGTCAATTAGCCTGCTGAACGTGACCAAGCGACTCCAGGTCCTGTTCGAGGACGACGAACTTCGAGAGCTCCAGCGACTGGCTCGCCGGCATCGGATGACGACGGCCGAGTGGGTCAGGCGCTCGCTGCGCGCGGCGCGGGACGCCGAAGCGGGGGCGGATGTCGGGCAGAAGTTGGCCGCGATCCGAACGGCCGCAGCCTTCTCGTTCCCGACCGGGGAGATCGACACGATCCTCGCCGAGATCGAACGGGGCTACGGCGCGGTGGACACCGAGTGATCTTCGTCGACTCGAACATCCCGATGTACCTGGTCGGTGCGGATCATCCGAACAAGGCGACGGCGCGCCTTCGGCTGGAACAGGCGGTCGTCGACAACGAACCGTTGGCGACGGACGTCGAGGTCCTCCAGGAGCTCCTGCACAGGTACGCCGCGATCGGACGTCGCGAGGCGATCGGGCCGGCCTGGGATGCCCTCCTGGGCGTGGTCGACGTCGTTCACCCGATCGAGCTCGAGGACGTCACCCGGGCACGCCGCATCGTCGGTGCCGCGCAGGCTCTTTCCGCGCGCGACGCGATCCATCTCGCGGTGATGCAACGGAGAGGGATCAGCCGAATCCTCACGTTCGACTCGGCCTTCGACGGCATCGTCGGAGTCGAACGGATCGGATAGGCCCCGCGACATTCGGCTGAATGCTTGAAGGCCCGGACCGACGAGGCCGGTCCGGGCCCTCTGCGCGAGGTGCTGTCAGTTGCCGGGCACTCGTGGCCGATTCAGCGGCAGCCCGGGCTCGCCGACATCGACCTTGAAGATCTTCCAGGCGTCCGGGTTGACCCCGGGCTCCAGGTCGCCGTTCGTGACGAGCAGCGATTTGCCCAGGAACGCGAGGCCCCACGGTGAGTGGAAGCGCGGATCGGAGATCCGACGGATCTCGTTGCCTGCCGGATCGAGGACCGCAATCTGGCTGGGGCCGATCAGGCTCACGTACAGGTTTCCGGACTTCGCAAAGGCCAGGCCGGTCGCCTGCGGCGGGCCGGTCAGCGGGTCGGCCACGAAACGATGGACGAGCTCCATGTCGGTTGCGGTCGGGTGATCGACGAGGCGGATCCGGTAGACCGTCGCGTCGAGCGGGAACTCCGCGGCGAGCGTGATCGAGATGTACAGCCACTGGCCGGTCGGGTCGATCCGGCCGCCGAGCGGTCCCCCGGCGAAGCCGAACAGTCCCGTCAAGCGCGGATCGGTGAACCAGATGCTCGGCTCTCCGTCCGGGCCGACGCGCCAGATCCGGGGCTTGTCGTCGGGCACGTACAGGTTGCCCGCTGGATCGAACACGAGGTCGTTCCACATCGCGAACATCCAGTCGCCGGCCAGGCCGGAGTCGGCCGGGACCTGCGAGAAGACGGTCGGCGGTCCGGCGTGCGACCCGAGCCCGACCGTCAGGATCCGGCCGTTCATGTCGGCCACGTAGAGCTCGTGGGCGGGGCCCGGGTTGCCGTCGAGGGCGAGGCCGAACAGGCCCATGTTCGCGTTGTCGGCGGTGTCGATCACGGTCGTATCGACCAGCTTGCCGCTCTCGTTGTAGGTGAAGATCCGCTCGTCGTCCGAGTTCAGGGTGCCCCCGTTGGCCGGATCGGTGAAGAAGTCGCCGGCGCTCGTCGAGACATACACCCGGCCGTCGCCGACGGCGATCCCGAACGGGTGACCGGGGGCCGGGGCACTGGCGAAGACCGAGACCTCATCCGAGCCGGCCGGGGCGGCGGCGACACGGGACGGGACCGGCGAGATCCCGGGACCGAGCGCGAGCAGACCGCCGACCAGGGCAACCCGTGCGGCCGACCACCAGCGCGTCCGGCTTGACCGGCCACGGAGCGGCGCCGCCGCCGTCGATCCACGTCGTCGAAAGATGGCCCGGGTGCGCATCGCAGCCCCCTCCTCGTTCCGGGCGAGGTTGCTGTCGTGCGTCTCGCCTCCGTCAGCGGGACGACGATCCGCGCGGCCATGAATCGACACCGTGCCCCCGCGTTGACCGCGTGACGTGGAACGCAGGATGATCACCGTCCGCAACCGTGCCCGAATACGCCGCGTGGAGGATGCCGATGACGACCGAGACCCTGCCGACCGCCGACGACCGGACCGGGGACGCCCTGGTCGGTCGGCTGTTCGAGGCCTCGATCGGGATGTTCGATCTCCTGTCCGTCTACCTTGGCGACCGCTTGGGGCTGTACCGGATCCTCGCCGACGGCGGCCCCGCGACGCCGGCGGACCTCGCGGCACGGGCCGGGATCGACGAGCGCTACGCCCGCGAGTGGCTCGAACAGCAGACCGCGACCGGGATCCTCGACGTCGACGATCCGGCACTCCCAGCCGACCGGCGCCGGTTTGCGCTGCCCGACGCGTACGTCGCGCCGCTGACCGACCTCGACAGCCCGCTGTCCATCGCGCCGATGGCTCGCTCCCTCGTCGCGACGGCCGGCGCCCTGCCACGGCTTCTCGAGGCGTTCCGGACCGGTGGCGGCGTGGACTGGGCCGAGTACGGGCCGGACATGATCGAGGCCCAGGGCGACTTCAACCGGCCGTGGCTGATCGGCTCGTTCGGGTCGGAGCTGCTGCCCGCGATCCCCGCCGTCCACGATCGCCTGAGCGCGACCGACCATCCGGTTCGCGTCGCCGACGTCGCGTGCGGCGTCGGCTGGGCAGCGATCGCGATCGCCAAGGCCTACTCCGGCGTCCAGGTGGATGGGTTCGATCTCGACCCGTCCTCGATCGAGATCGCCCGGGCGAACGCCGACGCCTACGGCGTGGCCGATCGGGTGGCGTTCGCCGTGCGCGATGCCGCCGATCCCGCCGCGGTCGGCCAGTACGACGTCGCAGTCGTGATCGAGGCGATCCACGACCTCTCGCAGCCGGTCGAGGTCCTCGGCGCCATCCGCCGGATGCTCCGCCCCGACGGAATCGCCCTGATCGCCGACGAGAAGACCGCCGACGCGTTCGCGGGCGCCGGCGACGAGCTCGAGCGGATCTATTACGGCTTCAGCACGCTCGTCTGCCTGCCGGCGGCGATGACCGAGCGCCCGACCGCCGCCACCGGCGCCGTCATGCGGACCTCGACCTTCGCCGGGTACGCGAGCGAGGCCGGCTTCGGAGGATTCGAACGGCTCGACGAGCCGGCCCTCGACATGCTCCGCTTCTACCTGCTGACCCCGTAACCGCGCTGTCGCCTACGCCGGGCTGAGCTCCCTGGCCGTCTCCCGCGCCCGCTCGAAGCCGGCGAGGCTCGACTCGACCATCGCATCGCTTGCGGTCAACGAGATCCGGAACCAGCCCGGGACCTCGACGACCGTGCCCGGCAGGACGATGACGTTCTCGGCCGCGAGGCGCCCGGCGAACGCCATGTCGTCGGCGATCGGCGACTTCGCCATGATGTAGAAGGTGCCTTCGGGCGTCGTCGGCTCGTAGCCCATTCTGTCGAGAGCGCCGACGAGGCGGTCGCGCCGGGCCTGGAGCGCAACGATGTCGATCGACAGCTTCTCGAGGTCCTCGATCGCGTGCTGGAGGAGGGCGTTCGGGAACGCGAATCCGCTGGCGAGCTGGGCGATCAGAACGCGATCGCGGAGCTCCGCCCGGCCGTCCATCGTCGGCGGGACCGTCAGGTACCCGATGCGCATGCCAGGCGCGAGAAGCGTCTTGCCATAGGAGTACGTGATGATCGTGTCGGGATACGCCTCCGCCGGGCTGTGGAACGTCCGGTCATCGAACAGGATCCTGTTGTACGGCTCGTCCGAGATCAGATGGACCGTCGCCCCGATCCTGGCCGATGCGGTGCGGAGGGTCGCCGCCAGACGCTCGAGGTCGGCAAGCGGATAGACCCGGCCGCTGGGGTTATGAGGTGAGTTCAGGAGCACGGCTCGCGTGCGCGGCGTGATCGCGGCATCGATTGCCGCCAGGTCAAGGTCGAACGCCGGTGGCGTGAGCGGGACGCGGACCGGCACGCCGCCGGCGGCGAGGATCAGGAGCTCGTAGAAGAACCACGGCGGCGACAGGAACACGACCTCGTCGCCGGGCTCGAGGATCGTCCGGAACGCAACGGCCAGGGCGGCGAACCCGCCGTTGGTCATCGCAACATCGGCCGGGTCCCAGTCCAGACCCGTTCTTGTGGTCAGCGAGCGCGCGACCGCCGCCTGCGACTTCGGCTCGCTCAGCTTGTAGGCGAACCAGTCCGGTGCCTGCGGTTCGAGGTGCTGGTGGAGCGCCGAGACGTAACCGGCGAGCGGCATCTCGTTGGGGTTGCCGAACGCGAAGTTGGCGATGCCGGGTCGGGTGAGGGCCGCCCCGATCGGTCCGGTGTAGAAGCCAAGGAACGGGGCGACCGACACCCGCAGTGCCTCGCTAATCGATGAGCTCGTCATCGCGTGGTTCCTCTCCGTCTTGGCTTGGCTGCGGTCACCGGCGACAGCGTAACGCGGCGCGACCACGTCCAAGCGCCCGGGTTCGGCCGGCGTCCACGCGCTTCGGCCGGCGTCTCGGCACCCGGCGATCTTGTGCATCGCTCGGGCGCGATGTCCCAGCCGGTCGATTCGGGCATCGTTTCGCCGAAGCAGAACCAGTTCGCGTGAGAACCGGTTCCGCGATCCGTGAACGATCACGATCTGACCACGCTGGGCGCCACCGCTGCCACATCGCGGTGCGGGTGAGGCGCGAACGATCACTGCCGCGCGACTTCGCCGTCAGCCTTCGCGGCCGCGCGCCTCCGCGAGGACGAACGGCAGAACCGGGCCGCTTCCGGCTTCGCGCAGCAGCGTGCCCGCGACCGTCAGCGTCCAGCGACTGTCCACTACGTCGTCGACTAGGAGGACGGGACCCGACGGGATCGCATCTGCGGCAGCCGGATCGAGCGCCAGCGTCGCTCGAGCGTTCTCGAGCTGGCGGACGCTGTTCTGCATCGCCGCCTGCGGGGGTCCGGCGGCCGCGGTCAGGGTCGGGACATACGGCAGCCCGAGCTCCGCCGCGAGGGACTCGGCAAACCCCCGGACGAGTGGGGCAACGGTCCGCGACGGGACCGACGTGATCCAGGCCGGGGCCGGATCCGGCTGCCACTGATCGCGGATCGCACGGGTCGCGGCCACGACCAGGCCGTCTGGGAAGCGGCCGTCACCGCGCCGGGCGCGGACGATCTCCCGGCCCCAACCCGCGTCGCCGGCCACGCATAGCGCAATCCCGGGCTCGTTCGGGGCGGCGATGACGCTCGAACCCGCGCCACCGCCCGCGTCGGCGCCGACACCCGTAGCCCCCTCGACCCAGCGCTTGCGCGGCTCGATCGGGCGGAGGCTGCGCCGCAGGAAGTCGATGGCGGCGCGGGTCCGGGCCGGATCGACGACGTGGGGCATCCCCTTCCCCACGCAGTTCGCGCAGCGCCCGCACGGTCCGGTTGCCGGGTCGTCGAGGAGCCCGGTCAGGAACGCCATCCGGCAATCGCCGGTGGTCACGTAGGCGCGCATCTGCTCGAGCTCGGCCCGGCGGGTCGCGGTCACCCGCTCGATCCGCTCCTCGTCGGGCGCCCACGGTTCGGCCGTCCGCGACCAGCGGCCGCCGGCCTTCGTGACTGCCCCGTCGAGCTCGAGCTGCTTGAGCGCCTGGTCGAGCTGACCGCGGGTCAGGTTGACCGCCCGCTGGAACCGCCCGATCGAGGCCGACTCGACCCCGTCGAGCGCCGCGAGCAGGTCGCGCATCCGGTCGGCCGGCGGGAACGCGGTCCGGAGGAAGTAGTCGGCGATCTCGTCGTCCTCGCGGCCAGAGAGCAGGACGCCGTACGCCCGCTCGACCGCTCGCCCCGCCCGCCCGACCTGCTGGTAGTAGGCGATCGCGGAGCCCGGTCGCTGGTAGTGCACGACGAACCCGAGATCCGGCTTGTCGAAGCCCATCCCGAGGGCGACGGTCGCGACCAGCGCCTTCATCTCGTTCGCGATCAGGCCGTCCTCGAG
>JANLYK010000298.1:0-1587 GCA_031365595.1 Chloroflexota bacterium
GCGGACGGCAGGCTTGTGCGTTGAGGGGGCCGTGACGGCCTTGGCTCGACTAATTGATGTCGATGTCGCCGCCGATGGCGCGAGCGGTGTCGGGGGCGAGGTCGATGCGGTAGTGCCCCGGCGCAAGAAATCCCCGCGAGACCGTGCCATGGACGCACTTCGTCAACTCGTGGAACGTGCTGGTCACCGGGTACCCGTCGACGAGCTCCCCATCCCGCTCGAGCCGGACGGTCACGACCGTTCCGGCCGCGAGCGACGGCCACCAGTTCGCGACCATCCGCACCGGATCGGTCGGTGCAAAGGTCCGGGCGTTCTTCGCGATCGAGCAGTCGGCGTCGGATCCGCCGATCCCGAACCCGATCGCCTCGATGTCGTCGTCTGCGTCGCAGGTGAAGACGAATGGCGCCTGGGCCGATTGGAAGCTGCTGGCCGAGGGGCTGGTCGGGCTGATGATTTCGACGGATGACCACCCGGCATGGGTCGGAACGGTGTCCCTGTCCACGGTCCAGGTGGAGGTGACGGCCTGGGATCCCGGCCCGGCAAAGGCCATCGTCTTCATGTCCGAGGCGTCGCCATCGCTGCTGATCCACTTGAAGGCCACACTCCCGGCTCCACCGGCGACCGAGATGCGGGCCGAGAAGGTGATCTCGAGCGGGCAGGCGCCGATGTGGCCGGCGGGGTCGGCCGTGACCTCGACTCCGACGACGCGGAGGGCCGCGGGAATCGGGCTGGCGGTCGAGGTCTCGCTGGGCGGGATGCTGGGCGGCCCAGAAGCCGGCCCGGATGCCGGCGCGCTGCCAGTGGAGGCGACAGGAGCCGGTGAGCCACACGCCGTGGCGACCATCGCGACGGCGACGATCACGAGCCCGATCTCGCTGCGGACCATCATGGGGTGCTCCTCGATTTCGAACGGGGTTCAGGCCCGCTCGATGACCTGACGCTCGACGACGCTCGATGTCACAAACGGAGCCAGCAGTGTCGTCAGGCCGACAGGTCCAGGCCCCGGCGGTCGAACACTGAAACCATTGACCGACTAGAACAGATGTTCTAGTCTGGGCGTCCGATGGCCAGCCTCTCCCCGGACGTCTCGGCTGCTCTCGCGTCGCTCCAGACGCGGTGGGGTGCCGCAGCTCCGCGGGTGATCGGAGCGCTGGCCACGGCGCCGCTTCCGGCCGAGCCGCCCGACGACCCATCCGAGCTCGCCCCGTCTCCCGCGGCCGAGCCGCGAACTGGTGTCGAGCGGATCGTCCCGACCGGCTTCCCGGCCCTCGACGCGATCGTCGGGCCGGGCGGGCTCCCGCGCAGTGCCAGCGTGACCCTCCGCGGCGCTCCGTCCTCGGGCGCCACGACCCTCGCCCTGCGGCTCGTCGCCGAGGCCCAGGCCGACGGCGCGATCGTGGCCTGGCTCGATCTCGCCCGGGCGCTCGACCCGGTCGAGGCCGCGGCCCGCGGTGTCCGCCTCGACTGGCTCGTCGTCCTGACTCCCGACACCCTCGACGAAGGTCTGTCGATCGCCGGGATGCTCCTCGCCGGACGCTCGGTCGACGTCCTCGTGATCGACCTCCCGCCACGCCCGAACGCCGGCAC
>JANLYK010000327.1:0-2053 GCA_031365595.1 Chloroflexota bacterium
ACCAGATGGACCAGGCGCTCAACATCGTCGGCGGGTTCGACGCGGTCGTCTCGTGGTGGGGCGACGCGGCGGTCGTGATCTCGCCGGCCGCCGACGGCACGATCGGCGGCGGTCTGGTCATCAAGCCGCGCGACGCCGCCGCCGCCGAGCGGCTCGTCACGACGATCAATTCCTTCATCGCGATCGGCGGGGGCCAGGTCGGGGTCACGAGCCGGACCGAGGATCACAATGGGACGAAGGTCACGATCCTCGACATCAGCAGCGCCGGGGGACTCAGCCCCGACAAGCTGCCGCCCGGCTACAAGGCCGAGATCGCGTGGGCGACCAACGCAGACGTCACGGTCATCGGCTACGGCCAGGCCTTCGTGAACGCCGTCCTCGACGCCGGGCCCGGCACCTCGCTCGCCGACGATGCGCGGTTCAAGGCGCTGCTCGGCCGGGCCGGGGCGGACAACATCTCGTCGGGCTATGTCGATATTGCCGGCATCCGGACCCTGTTCGAGCCGCTCATGCAGCAGATGGCGCCGCCCGCCGAGTGGACCAGCTACGTCACCGAGATCAAGCCGTACCTCGAACATCTCGACGCCACGATCCAGGCCGTTCGCAAGGACCAAGGCCTCGATCTCGGCGGCGCATTCATCACGGTGCGCTGAGCACCTTCCATTCAGTCATCCCGGTCGACCGCCCAGAGGTCGACGGCCCAACCAGGAGGAACCAGAGCACATGGCAGTCCGGATCCGGCTGACGCGCGTCGGCGCAAAGAAGCAGCCGGCGTATCGCGTGGTCGTCGCCGATTCGCGCTCCGCGCGCGACAGTCGAGCAATCGAGACGATCGGTCACTACAACCCCCGCACCGAGCCGATCGAGCTCAACATCGACGCCGAGAAGGCGTCCGCGTGGCTGGCCAAGGGCGCCCAGCCATCCGACACCGTCCTCCGCCTCCTGCGTACGGCCGGCATCGTGCCCGCCGAGAAGAAGTAGGGCACCCGATGGCTGCAGCCGAACTCGTCGAGTACGTCGCCAAGTCACTCGTGGACGACCCCGATGCCGTCAAGGTCGAGGTCATCCAGGACCAGGGCGGAACCGTCATCGAGCTCCACGTCGCCGAAGACGACATGGGCAAGGTGATCGGCCGCAACGGCAGCGTCGCGAAGGCGCTCCGGACCCTGCTGAAGGTCACCGCCGCCCGCGACGGCGAGGCCGTGTCGCTCGAGATCCTCTGATCGCGACCATGACCGAGCCGACGGCGGCGCCCGACGAGACCGAGGAATCACCGGCGACCGAGCCGACCCGTTCCGATCGTCTCGTCGTCGCGCTCGTCCGCGGCGTCCACGGTCTGCGCGGCGCGGTCCGGATCGAGATCCTCACCGATCGTCCCGAGGACCGCTATTCGGTCGGTCGAGTCCTGTATCGCGAGGGCTCTGACGAGCCGTTGACGATCACCTGGTCGTCCGCCGTTGGCGACGGGCCGGGCTGGCGCCTCCAGTTCGCGGAGGTCCGTGACCGGTCCGCGGCCGAGGACCTCAAGGGGACGTACCTCGAGATCGACGCCGGGCCGGACGCGACCCTGCCGCGCGGGGCGTACTTCTGGCACGAGGTCGTCGGCACGACCGTGACCTCGACCGACGGCACCGTCCTCGGAACGGTCCGCGACATCTACCGCTCGGGCGGCGCCGAGATCTACATCGTCGATGGCGGCGACTACGGCGAGTTCGATGTGCCCGCCGTGCGCGACTTCATCCGGATCTTCGCCCCGCGTCGAGGCGAGATCGTGGTCGACACCGAGGCGCTCGATCTCGCGCCGCCGAAGCGTCGGCGAGCCGCCGACGATCCCGATCGGCCACGCGCGCCTCGTCGGAAGGCGGGGCCGCGTCCGAAGAAGCCGGCCACGGCGCCCGACGCTGCCGCCGGCCCCGACGACGCCGAGCGACCCAACCCGTTCGACGTCCTCGCCGACTGACCGGCGGATCGCCCGCGTCATGCCGCTCGAGATCGACGTCCTGACCCTGTTCCCGGAGATGATCTCCGGGCCGCTCGGCGCGAGCATTCCGGG
>JANLYK010000340.1:0-3372 GCA_031365595.1 Chloroflexota bacterium
GACGTATGGAGGCAATCCGGCGGCATGTCGGCCCGACGAACCGGCCTAACGCCACCCACCGGAGCGAATGGCGAAATCCGGTTGCTCCCGGCAGCGCGGCCTTGGCGCTGGTGTTCCCCGAGCGCCGTTCCACGCTCGGGGCCCGGCCGCGCGGCCACGCTCCTCGCGGCGGCCGCATCGCTCGCGCGCGACGCTCAGGCGCGGGCCATCACCCGTCGGAGCAGCAGCCAGGCGCCCACGATGTACGCGACCGACAGCCCGCCCAGCAGCCAGATCTGCCAGACCGCGACCGTGCCGCCGCGGAACATGAAGTCGCCGAGCAGTCGGATCCCGTTGGCCACGGGCAGGGCATAGATCATGGATCTGACCGGCTCGCTGAACTCGCTGATCGCCAGGACGAACCCGGAGAAGAACACCGAGGCGAGCAGGACGAGGAGCGACAACTGGACGGTCTGCGGCTCCGAATCCGACACGGCCGCGATCAGCAGCCCGAGCCCGAGCGACGACGCGATCAGGAGCAGGACGACGAGCGCGATCCAACCCGGCTGGGCGAGCATCGGCACGCCGAGCCCGAAGACCAGGAGCATGATCGTGACGAGCGCGACCGCGCCGGCGAACAGGCCGTACGCGACCAGCTTGCCGGTCACGAGCTCGGCGGTGGTGATCGGCGAGATCCGGAACAGCTCGAACAGGCCGCTGTTCTTCTCACGGACCACCGACAGCGCGATCAGCGTGATGGCCATGTGCTGGAGAATCAGGGCGAGGACGGCCGGGCCGAAGAACTGGACCACGGTCGGGGCCGACTGGGCGACGTTCTCGAGGACCGCCTCGGTCGGCGCGGCGATCACGTCGGGTGGGATGCGAGCGGCGTCTGGGGCGCCCTGGTCGATCGCGTAGCCCTGCCCTTCGGCGGCCGCGCGGGCGATGATCTGGCGGTTGACGGCGGCCTCGAGGCCGCGGGCCAGGAAGACCGCATAGGTTCGTTGGACGGGATCGGTGAGGTTGACGCGGACGTCGATCTCGGTCCGCTTGCCCGCCTCGAAGTTGGATTGGAGCTCGGCGGGGGCGACGAGGACGACATCGACCTCCTGGTTGCCGAGTCGGGTCATCGACGTCGCCTCGTCGGCCGTTACGGCGTCGATCCGAAGGCCTTCGCCGGCGACGTCCTGGTAGGTCTGGACGTCGGTCGGCAGGTTGGCGCCGGCCGGGATCACGACGATCGTGTCCAACGGCCGACGATAGCCGCTGTAGCCCAAGCCGAACAGGGCCATGATCAGGAAGGGCCCGAGGACGAGGCTGAGCAGGGCGCCTGGCCGGCGCACGATCGAGACCAGTTCCTTGCCGACGATGGCGAGGACCCGAGTCAGCGTCTTGAAGATGCTCATGCCGCGGCCTCGCTCCCATCGCCAACCGAACCGGTGGCACGAACCTGATCGTGGCGCGACACGAGGATCGCGAAGATCTCGTCGAACGAGAGGCGGTGCTCACGGGCCGAGGTGACCTCGACCCCGGACGCCTTGATCTTCTCGACGACTGACGGCAGGGCACTGCCGGCGTCATCGACGACGACCCGGAAGTGACGCGGGCCGTCCTGGTTGACCTCCCGAACGCCGTCCATGCCGGCGATGGTCGAGCCATCGAAGACCGCCCCGGTCTCGATGTCGAGGACGTCGCCGTTGGTCGCGATCCGGCGCAGCTCGTCGGGTGGCGCAAGGGCGATGATCTCGCCGCCGACGATCATCGCGACCGCGTCGCACTCGTCGGCCTCGCTGACGTGCTGGGTCGTGACGAGGAGCGTCCGACCGCTGTCGCGGAGGCGGTGGAGCTCTTCCCAGATCGTGCCGCGGAGGAGGGGATCGATGCCCGCGGTGGGTTCGTCGAGGATGATCAGCTCCGGCTCATGAACGAGCGCGCAGGCGAGCTCGAGGCGGCGCTGCATGCCGCCCGACAGGCGGCCCGCCTGGCGGCCCCGGGCGTCCCACAGGTCGACGATGTGGAGAACCTCCTTCACGCGTCGCCGCCGGCGCCGCCAGAGCATCCCGAACAGGCTCGCGACGAAGTCGATGTTCTCGCCCGCGGTCAGGTCCTCATAGAGGGTGAACTGCTGGGGCATGTAGCCGATCCGCTCGCGGTCGGAGCGCCGGAACCTGCGGGGGTCGCGACCCATCACGGACACGTCGCCCGACGTCGGCGCGAGGGCCCCGGTGAGCATCCGGATCGTGGTCGTCTTGCCGGCCCCGGACGGGCCGATGATGCCCAGGATCGTGCCGCGCGGAACGGCCAGGTCGACCCCGCTCAGGACGACGCGGTCCTCGAATCGGCGGCTGACGTCGCGCATCGCGACGACAAGGTTCGGGTCGTCGAGAGAGAGCTCGGCCACCGGATCCACACCGGGCTCGACGTTCGGCTCGGACACGGCCCGGGGCACGGCGTCGGACTCGGCGTCGAGTTCGGCGTCGGTCGGGTTCGGCTCGATCGGACGGGGATCGGGAGCCATGCGTCCTCCTGGGGGTCGGGCGACGACTGGGGGGTCAATGCGGCTCGTTGCCGCGTGGGCAGGCGGAGTTTGCCGAGCCGGCCATCCCGTCGGCGTATGCGCGGCCACCCGCCACGCTACGAACGCATGACGACGACGGGTCGGCGGGCTGCAATGCCGCTGGCATCGCTCGGTCCCGCACAGCGCGCGTGGCCGCTACGGCCGATCGCCCAGTCTCGCCTCGATGTGCACGCACAACCGCGCCCGATGACCGCGACCCCGACCCCGACCACGACCCCCGGCGGCGGGCTGCGCCACAGCGCCGACGATCGGCCCGGCCTCACCCGGCGCAGATCCGGGAAGGGGTTCACCTATCGGGACGTCGACGGCGCGACGGTCCGTGATGACGAGGTCCTGGACCGGATCCGGCGGCTCGCGATCCCACCGGCCTGGACCGATGTCTGGATCTGCCCGTGGCCCAATGGCCATCTCCAGGCCACGGGCCGCGACGCGCGCGGCCGCAAGCAGTACCGCTACCACGCTCGGTACCGCGCGCGGCGCGAGGACGCCAAGTTCGAGCGGCTGATCGCCTTCGCGAAGGCTCTGCCCGCGATTCGCGATCAGGTGGAGCGCGACCTCGGCCAGACGGGGCTGCCCAGGGAAAAGGTTGTCGCCGCGGTGGTGCGCCTGCTCGAGCTGACCCTAATTCGGGTCGGCAATGACGAGTACGCCCGGCTCAACCGCTCGTTCGGACTCACGACCCTGCGCGACCGCCACGCTCGGATCGACGGGACCGCGATCACGTTCCGGTTCCGCGGCAAGTCCGGCAAGGAGCACGAGGTCGGCCTGCGCGACCGGCGGCTCGCCTCGGTCGTCCGGCGCTGCCGCGACCTGCC
>JANLYK010000341.1:0-4265 GCA_031365595.1 Chloroflexota bacterium
GCGTGTCCAGGATTCCCTCCATGTCAACAGGTGGCATCCGGACAGCGATCGGTTCAATTTGCGGCCCGCGCCGATCCGCGGCCGTGGACCGAACCCTACGCCTCGCGCTCCGTCCGGTCCTCGATCTCCCAGGCGTGGTCGAGGGCGTGCCACGCGATCCGGTGGGCGGCGTAGCGGGCCGGCCAGCGCCTGGCTGCGACAGGCTGTCCGTCGCGGGCCGCCCCGATCACGTCGAGCACGGCGGTCCGCATCGCCCGAATCGCGGCACGGTCGTCGGCTGCGAACTCGCGGACCTTCAGCCCGATCTCGCCCGCGTACGCTCGATCGGCGTCCATCACGTGACTGATGACCTTGGACGTGGTCCGGCCGCCGCCGCGCGGCCCCTTGCGGAGCTCCTCGGGGGCGGCCGTGGCGATCCGGTCGAACAGCGCCCATGCGGCCTCGATGAGCGCGGCGAGGCGAGCGGCTTCGTCGGCGTCGGTCGGGCGGGCATCGTGCTCGGTCGGACGGCTCGGAACCCCGAACTCGGTGCCGCCGGAGCCCTCGTGCCGCTCCACGACCTCGAGGTCCTCGACGTCAACGCCGGCGGCGAACCGGCGGTGCTCGGCCACGGCGATCGCTGCGTAGCGCGGCGCGTAGGCGACGAGATTCTCGAGGGCGAGCGCGTCTGTCTTGCCCGAGCGGCTCCAGCCCGGCCAATCGGCGGCGGACGCGAATGTCTTCTTTGTCGTGTGCTCGATCGTCACGAGGATCGGCTTCGTCATGGCGTCAATGTGCCACGCGATGGTGTCCGAGGGTGTCAGGATCTTCGCTCGTGCAGGTCAACCCGCGGTCGGATCGATGGTTCGAAGTCCGGGGTACCGCGCGAACCCGCGATCTGCGGTCGCGAGGGTTGCCCCATGCTCGATCGTGAGCGCGGCAAGATGGGCGTCCATCAATTGCGGGCCGCGCGCCTGGCCGCCTGTGGCGACGTCGCCGAGCGTCGTCCAGTGACGCCTCGTCGGCTCCAGAAGTCGAACATTCGGGTGGGCAAGCCAGGAATCGACAATGGCTAGGGCGGTCGCGACCGGCCGTGGCTGCCGGAACACGCGGTGGTCCGTCGAGATCCGCAGGAACGCGAGGATCGCCACCAACGAGAGCCCGATCTCGACCGTCTCGGACATCTGCGTCTGTAACCATGGCGACGCGGCAGCGTGCCGCGGATCGTTCTCGTCGTAGGCGTAGAGCAACATGTTCGCGTCGATGACGATCATCGCCGCAGCGGCCCGTCGAGCCGATCTAGCAGCTCCTCGATGCTGTCCAGATCGAATTCCGGGCGCCGGCCCATCGGAGCGGACCGGACGCGGAAGGGTTGCGGAACCTCGGGGGTCGCATCGAGGCCCCGGCGCAGCGACGAGTTCACGACGGCGCGAAACGTCTGACCGGTGCGCCTCGCCTCACCGGAGAGCCGCTCAGCCACGTCGTCATCCAAGGTCAGCGTCGTTCGTTTGGACACATCATGAAGCGTACCTGCGAAGCATCATGATGTCCATTCGTCGTCCAGATCGTTGTCGGGCGTATTTCCGTCCCACACCAGGGCGCCGTCCTGCAGCGCGAATGGATCGAGGAACAGGGACTCCTCCGACGAGCGCTCGAAGTCGACCGCGACGGCCGCGGCGATCCGGCTGGGGATATCGACGGGGAAGCTGACGCCTGGGCTGGAGATGGTCGGTGAGCTGCATGTCCGGACCATCGCAGATGGCGCTTATCTGGGACGTATCGGGCAATGCACCGGCAATTCCGTCACGCGTTGTCGCGGGCCACGACGGTCGCGCCGGCGAGCTCGCGGACCAGCCCCTCCATCGCCGCGACGTCCGATCCGTCCGCCCCGAGGGCGTCGACCAGCGCGCTGGCGACGATGACGCCGGCAGCGCCGGCCTTCGCGATCGCCCGGACATGGGCGGGCCGGCTGACCCCGAACCCGACGCCGACGGGCACCGGTGAGACGGCTACGACCTCGCGCACCAGGCGGCCGACCGACGACGGGAGGGACGTCCGCGCCCCAGTGACCCCGACGAGCGAGACGCAATAGAGGAATCCCCCGCTCCGGGCGGCGACCGCGGCGCGCCGGGTCGGCGACGTCGTCGGGGCGACGAGGTAGACCACCGCGAGCCCGCAGTCACGGGCGACGGACTCGAACGGGGCGCCCTCGTCGGGGGTCAGGTCGGCGACGATCACGCCTGCCGCCCCCGCCCGCGACAGGCGTTCGGCCGCCGCCCGACCGTCACCGCCACCGAGGAACTGGTTCGCATAGCCCATCGGCACGATCGGGGTCCCGGGCCGGGCCGCAGCGATCTCCTCGATCAGGCGGAGGCTGCCCTCGAGCGTGGCCCCGTTACCGAGCGCGACCTGCGAGGCACGCTGGAGCGTGGCGCCGTCGGCGAGCGGATCCGAGTACGGCAGGCCGACCTCGAGGAGATCCGCCCCGGCGGCGATCGCGGCGAGGGCGATGCGCAGGCTCGTGGCCGCGTCCGGATAGCCCGCGACGACGTACGGGATCAGGGCGACTCGACCGGTGGCCCGGGCGGCGGCGAAGGCGTCCGCGATCCGGCGCGCGCCGGCGGTGTCGTTCGTGCCGGAGTCGGCGGGCGAGACTGCCGGGGCGGCGGGCGCGCTCACGTCCCGTGTTCCTCGATCCAGCGCCCGAACTGGGCAAGGTCCTTGTCGCCGCGACCGGACAGCCCGACGAGGACGATCGCCTCCTCGGGCCATGGGCCGCCGACCAGTAGCCGCGGGAGGACCGCGAGCGCGTGGGCCGACTCGAGAGCGGGCAGGATCCCCTCGGCCCGCGACAGCCAGCGCATCGACTCGAACGCCTCGTGATCGGTCACGGCCTCGACCTCGAGCCGGCCGGCGCGGGCGAGCGCCGCGATCTGCGGCCCGACGCCCGGGTAGTCGAGGCCCGCCGACGCCGAATGGGCTTCGGTGACCTGGCCGTCGGCGTCCTGGAGCATCATCGAGCGCGAGCCGTGGAGGATCCCGGGCGTGCCGCCGGCGAGCGCCGCGGCATGGCGACCGGTCGCGATCCCCTCTCCCGCCGCCTCGGCGACCGCCAGCCGGACCGAGGGCTCGCCGATGAACCGATCGAGCAGGCCGATCGCGTTCGAGCCGCCGCCGACGCACGCGAGAGCAAGGTCCGGCAGCCGGCCCTCGACGTCCATCATCTGGGCCGCCGCCTCGTCGCCGATCCGGCGCTGGAGATCGCGGACGATCGTCGGATATGGATGCGGGCCCATCGCCGAGCCGAGCACGTAGTGGGTCGTCTCGACGTTCGTGACCCAGTCGCGCATTGCATCGTTGACCGCGTCCTTGAGGGTCGCCGTGCCGCTCGTCACCGGGCGGACCTCCGCGCCGAGGGCGCGCATCCGGAGCACGTTCGGCTGCTGACGCTCGATGTCGACGGCGCCCATGAACACGACGCAGGGCAGGCCGAGCAAGGCGCACGCGGTGGCGGTGGCGACCCCGTGCTGGCCGGCCCCGGTCTCGGCGATCACCCGGTCCTTGCCGAGCCGCCGGGTCAGGAGCGCCTGGCCGAGGGCGTTGCTGATCTTGTGGGCGCCCGTGTGAGCGAGGTCCTCGCGCTTCAGATAGAGGCGGAGTCGATGGGGCAGACGCGCCGTCGGGTCGAGGGCGACCGCGCGCTCAAGGGCCTCGGCGGCCAGCCGGTCGGCGCGATACAGGGCGGTCGGGCGACCGGCGTAGCGGGCGAGCAGCTCGCGCAGCTCGGACCAGAAGACGGGGTCGTGGCGGATCCCGAAGTACGCCGCCTCGAGCTGCTCGAGGGCGGCCATGAGCGTCTCGGGCACGTAGCGGCCCCCGAACTCGCGCTCGACGCCCCAGCGCCCGGTATTGTCGGCGGTCAGCAGGCCCTCGGCAACCGGGGTCGGGCGGACGGCGAGGTTCGGGCGGTCGAGACGAGCGGCACGGGCGCGCTTCACGTAGAGCGCGACGCGGAGCGGATCCTTCGTGGGCCGCTGACCGGCAACGCGCGGGCGTTCGGTCCCGGATGCCGAATCCACGCCGATCGCCGGGATGTCACGGAGGGCGCTCGCGACGTTCGCCGGGTCGAGGCCGCCGGCCAGGATCACGGGTACCTCGCGAGCCACGGCCCGGGCCAGCTCGGTCGCGATCCGCGTACCCGTGCCGCCCGGGTGCGGGCCACCGGCCGCGTCGAGCAGGATTCTCTCGACGCCTGCGTCGCGGAAGCTCCGAGCCCGGCCGACGAC
>JANLYK010000359.1:0-7316 GCA_031365595.1 Chloroflexota bacterium
GACGCCCTGGCCACTGCGATCAGCGAGCGTCCGAGGTTCTTCGACGACGCGTTCAGCCTCATCGAGTACGACCCGACCCACCGGATCCACGTCGGCGACCTGACCGTCGGCTTCGTCGCCGGCCAGCACTATGTTCCGGCCTGGGGCTGTCTCGTGACCGGACCGGACGGCGCGCGGATCGCGATCAGCGGCGACACGGGCCCGAGCGACGGGTTCGTCGCGGCCGCCCGCGGCGCGGACGTGGTTGTGGCCGAGGCGACCCTTGCCAACTCCGCCTTCGACGATCCTCGACGCGGCCACCTGACCGCCGAGGAGGCGATCGAGATGGCCGATCGGGCGGGCGTGCCGCGGGTCGTGCTGGTCCACTTCCGGGCCGAGCTCCAGGATCGGATCGACCGGGCGTGTGCAGGCCGGCCCGGGGCAATGGCCGGCCGACCCGGGCTGCGCGTCGAGGTCGACGCGGCTGACCCCCGCATCGCGGCCGCTCGCCTTCCCGACCGGGGGCCCGTTCACGGCATCGGCGAAGCAGTCGACGACTCGTCGGGCGGGCCTCGCCCGGGCTCGGGGCCGACGTTCGATCGGATCGTGACCGCGTCGATCGACGCCGACCCGGATCAACCCGCCCAGCGCATCGCCGGCGCCACGACGAACTGAGGCCGGCTCAGCGGCCCCCGACGGCCATGCCAGCGCGTGCCTCGACCGCTCGTTCGCGCAGGTCCGCCGCTGGTTGCTCCTCGCCGAGTTCCGCCGCCAACTCGAAGAACGCCGCCGCCTCTGCGCCGGCGCCAAGGTCGAGGGCCAGTTCCGCCGCCCGGACCAGGAGCGGGATCGCGCGGTCCGCGTCACCGGCAGCCGCTCGGTGCCGGGCAATGACCGCGATCGCGGGTGTCGCGGGGCCGGCCTCGAGGCGATCGGCCACGCGACCGTGGAGCGCCCGCCGATCGGTCGCGAGCAGGCTGCCATAGGCAACGTCGTGGATGAGCGGGTGGCAGAACCGCCAGCCTCCGCGGGCGTCGATCGGGACGATCATCGCCGCCTCGGCCAGACGCTCGTAGACGGCCGGCTCGACCGGATCCTCGAGGACCTCCTCGATCGTCGCTTCGTAGAAGCTCATGCCCAGGACCGACCCCACGCGCAGGATCGTCCTGGTCTCGACCGACAGGGCATCGATCCGGCTCCCGAGGAGGGCCCGGAGCGTGGCCGGCACAGAGGTCCCGGCCGGGCCACCGATCGTCAGCCGGCCGTCGCTCGTGACCTGGCCGTCGTCGACGATGGCCCGGACCGTTTCGCCGATGTACAGCGGGTTCCCGCCGGTCCGAGCGTGGAGGCGGCGGACATCCTCCTGGTCGACGGGCAACCCGGCGACGGCCGCGGCCAGCTCGCCCGTCTCGGCCTCTGCCAGTCCGCCCAGCTCGATGGTGCGCAGGTGCTCCTGACGACGGAGCCAACGGCGGGTCGGATCGGGCCGGCTCGCGGCCAGGACCAGCAGCGGCCAGCGCGCCGACGCCCGCACCAGCTCTTCGAAAATTCCTTCGCTCGAGGGGTCGAGCCAATGCAGGTCGTCGACGATGACGACGCGTGGTCCGTCGAGCTCGACGAGGCGGTCGAAGTAGCGGACTGCCGCGTCCCGGACGTCGCGGGCGACGTCGGTTGGATCGGACGGCGCCAGGTCGGCCTCGGCCTCCCATCCCGAGAAGGCGGCGTCGCGGGCCACGGCGGCGACCCCGCCGGCCCATCGGCGCGCCGCCGTCGGGTCGACGTCCGGCGTGAACAGGACTCGCCGGAGATGGGTTCCCGAGTCGGTTCCGTGCTCGTCGGCGACAGCCTGGGCGAGGGCGCGGGCGAATCGGAACGGCTCGGCCGCTCCATACGAGACATTGTCGACCCAGGTCGCGGCGACGCCGAGCCTGCGCGCGGACGACTCGGCGAAGGCCAACAGCCGGGACTTGCCCATCCCGGCCTCACCCTCGACCAGGATGGTTCCGCCCGGCCGGCCGGCACGGATCGCAGCCAACGACTGGCGAAGCACGTCCTGTTCCTCGACGCGGCCGACGAACGGGCCGTCGGGCGGCAGCCATGGCTGGAACCCGGCCTCCCCGAGAAGCCGGCCGATCCGGACCGGGCGAACCTGGCCGCGCAGCACGTGGGAGCCGAGGTCCTCGACCCGCAGACCCTTGCGCGTGGCCCGGATCGTCGCCTCGTCGAGGAGGATGTCACCGGGACCGGCAATGCCCTGGATCCGGGCCGCCGTGGTGACCGCCGGTCCGGTCAGCGACCAGTCGAGGGCACCGGGCACGTCGCGCGGCGCCGCGACGACCTCGCCGGTCGCGATTCCGATCCGGACCTGGAGGGCCTCGCCGGCCGGATCCTCGAGGCGCGACAGGCCGGCACGGATCGCGAGGGCGCAATGCGTGGCCCTGAGCGCGTCATCGTCGTGAGCGACCGGCCAGCCGAAGACCGCGAAGACGGCGTCGCCGATGAACTTCTCGCGCGTGCCGTCGAAGCCCTGGATCGCATCGCCCATCGCGACGAGGGCCGCGTCGACCCGGCGCCGGACGTCCTCGGCGTCGTGCTCGGCCACGAGCCGGACGTAGTCGACGAGGTCGGCGAACAGGGCGGTGACGATCCGTCGGTCGCCGCCGGCCCCGGCGGCCGTGGGATCACGGACCGGGCGATCGGCGCCGACCGGCGAGACCATCGCCTGGGTCTGCGCGAAGCTGCGGCCGGCGCGCGGTTCCGCGGCCGGCTCTCCAGTCGTGTTTGCACCGGGAGGGCCGGTACCGGTCCCCGCGGGCGCGTCGATCCGGGTCCCGCAGTGCGCGCAGAAGCGGGCGCCAACCCCGACGACCGAGCCGCAGGCCCGACAGCGCACGTGGACTCCTCAGCGCGGGAGGGGTTCGGCGTGTCCGGCTGGTCGCCTGATGGGCACGAGGCGACCGCGGCCCGCCGCCAGCGACGCGTTCGCTGGCCCGCGCGCGGAGTCTAGCGCGCCGCAACCATTGGATCGAGCGGAAGCCCGCTCAGCTGATCGAGAGGAGAGGCTGCTGTTCGGCGCCGGCGGCCCGGACGCTCATCCGGGCCGCGACGGCGCCGGCAACGGATGTGAGGGCGCGCGCGGCCGGACCGGGTTCGCGCTGAGCGACCGCCGGGACGCCGACGTCGCCGCCCTGACGGACGGTTACATCGAGCGGGACGCCGCCGAGGAAGTCGATGCCGTGCTCGCGACAGAAGCGCTCGCCGCCGCCACGGCCGAAGATCTCGGTCAGCTCGCCGCAATGCGGACAGGCGAAGGCGGTCATGTTCTCGACCAGGCCGAGGATCGGGACCGACAGGCGTTTGAACATCGCCAGCGCCTTGCCGACGTCGCTCAGGGCAACTTCCTGGGGCGTCGTCACGAGGACCGCGCCACCGAGCGGGACGGACTGGGCGAGGGTCAGCTGGGCGTCCGACGTGCCGGGCGGCAGGTCGACGACGAGGTAGTCGAGATCGCCCCAGTCGACGTCGCGCAGGAACTGCTGGATCGCGCCACCCACGAGCGGCCCGCGCCACACGATCGGCTGGCCCTCGGGCACGAAGAACTGGATCGAGATGCACTTCACACCGTGGCGCTCGAGCGGCGCGATCTTGTTGTTGGCCGCCGCCTTGGGCTGGCCCTCGACGCCGAGCATCATCGGGATGTTCGGGCCGGTGATGTCGGCATCGAGCAGGCCGACCGCGGCACCCGCCTGGGCGAGCGCGACCGCGAGGTTGACGCTGACCGTGCTCTTGCCGACGCCGCCCTTGCCCGACCCGACGGCGATGATGTTCTTCACGTTCGGAAGGAGCTGCTCGGCCTGGCGCGGCGCGGCCCGGCGGACCATCGCGCCCCACGTGATCTGGACGTCGGTCACGCCGATCCCGCTCAGCGCCGCTCGGGTGTTGCCCTCGATCTCGTCCTTGAGCGGGCAGGCGGGCGTGGTCAGTTCGATCGTGAACGCGGTCGCCATCCCGTCGATCGTGATCGCCTTGACCATGTCGAGGGTCACGATGTCGCGCCCCAGCTCCGGCTCCTGGACCTGGCGGAGCGCGTCGAGGATCGCGGTTTCGGTGAGCGTCGGCATCGGGCTGGGGACCTCAGGATCGTGGCTACCGGGGCCCGGACGGGCGGGGGCCTTCTGGCAGCCGATGCGTCGATATCCGCATCGTAGCGCGGACGGCGGGAACAGGCCGCGATGGGCGGCAAGGTCCCCGGAAGGCGCCATACCAGTCCCCGGACGAGTAGATGAGCAGGTCGGACGGGAAGTCCCGAGCGACGAGCACGGGTTGGCCCGGCCCAGTCGGACGCCGAAAATTGCGATTCGGCATCATCGGTGGCTAACCTCGCACGAATTTCGAAGGCGATCCTGCCGTTGACCGTGCGCACCTCGCAATCTTGACACCCGATCGCGACGACACCTATCCTCGGCCTGCGGGTCAGGACGGAGGAGGTCCGTCGGTCCGATCTTCCCCGGTCGCCCAGCCGGCCGTCCTTTGGCCGGCCTGCAGCGATCCCGTGCTTCGGGAGTGCGCGCTTGCCTGAAGTCGACGTCCGTCTCGTCGATGTCGTCAAGAAGTTCGGCGAGGCAGTGGCCGTCGACCACATCAACCTCGAGGTCCGCAGCGGCGAGTTCTTTAGCCTGCTCGGGCCGTCCGGCTGCGGCAAGACGACGACGCTCCGGATGATCGGCGGCTTCGAGCAGCCGACGAGCGGCCTCATCGAACTCAACGGCGAGGACGTGACGTGGCTCCCGCCGTTCAAGCGCAACGTGAACACGGTCTTCCAGAACTACGCCCTGTTTCCCCATCTCACGATCTTCGAGAACGTCGCCTTCGGCCTCCGCCGCAAGGGCGTCAAGACGAGCGAGATCAAGAGCCGGGTCACGGAGATGCTCCAGCTCGTTGAGCTGCCCGGCTACGAGGCACGCAAGCCGACCCAGATCTCCGGCGGCCAGGCTCAGCGCGTCGCCCTCGCCCGGGCCCTGATCAACCGACCCGCCGTGCTGCTCCTGGACGAGCCCCTCGGTGCCCTTGACCTGAAGCTGCGCAAGCAGATGCAGGTGGAGCTGAAGCGGATTCAGCAGGAGGTCGGGATCACGTTCGTCTACGTGACCCACGACCAGGAGGAGGCGATGACGATGTCTGATCGAATCGCCGTGATGAACAAAGGTCATTACGAACAGCTCGGTGACCCGGAACTCCTCTACGAGCGTCCGACGACGCGCTTCGTCGCGAGTTTCCTCGGCGTCAGCAACCTCCTGCCGGCGACGGTCGTCGGGCGGGACGGCGGCCACGCAACAGTCCGGCTGGCCGATGACAGCACGATCCGGGTGCCCGCAGCGCTCGTCGATGGGGCGACCCGGGTCAGCATCGGGATCCGGCCGGAGAAGATCCGGCTGCACGAGCCTGATGCGATCCCGCCGGCCGGCCACAACCTCCTGACGGGAACCGTTCGTGATGCGTCCTACCTGGGCGTCAGCACGCAATATCAAGTCGAATCGGGCGGCCGCACGTTGACCGTGTACGAGCAGAACGTGGAGCGCGCCAGTCGCGCCGAGCTCTGGGCACGCGGCGACGCCGTCCAGCTCACCTGGTCGCCCGAGCACAGCTTCGTCGTCCCGGACGAGCGACCAACAGCCGATTTCGGCGCCGGACCGGCCTGACCCGTTCACCAAGCAGTCGTAGGAGATCGAATGTCCGAGCAGCCCCAGCGTCCCGTCCACGACCTGACCCGGCGACGGTTCCTGCAGGGATCCGCGATGGCCGGCGTCGCCGCGTTCATCGCCGCGTGCACCGGCACGAAGTCGTCCTCGGCTCCGTCGACCGTCCCCGCCTCGACGGTTCCGACGTCCTCGGCTGGCCCGTCGGTTGTCCCCTCGCCCAGCGTCGAGGCGACGCCGAAGGTCGTCACCGGCCCCCTGAAGTTCGCGAATTGGCCGGCATACATCGACCTCGGCGATGCTGACACGTACACCCCCGGTGGCTCGCCGACGCTGAACGAATTCGAGAAGCAGTTCAACGTCAAGGTCGACTACCAGGAGAAGATCGGCGACAACGCGACGTTCGTCGAGACGATCAAGCCGGCCCTCGTGGGCGGTCTGGCCACGGGCTGGGACCTGATCGTCCTGACCGACTGGATGGCGTCAAAGATCGTCGCCAGCGGCTGGGCCGAGAAGGTCGATCAGGCGAACGTTCCGAACTGCACGGCCAACCTTCGCGACGCCCTGAAGAACTCGTCGTGGGATCCCAACCAGGACTACCACTACCCGTGGCAGTCGGGGATGACCGGCATCGGCTTCAACGCCAAGACGCTCAAGGCCAACAACATCGCCGAGCCGACCAAGATCGCCGACCTCTGGAACATCCCAGCCGACAAGGTCACGTTCCTGTCGGAAGCTCGCGACACGTTCGGGCTCGTGCTCCTCAAACTCGGCGTGAACGCCGACGGCGCGACGGTCACGCCCGAGCAGCTCCAGCAGGCAGCCGACGCGATCCAGCCACTCGTCGACGGTGGGCTGCGCTTCACCGGCAACGAGTACCTCCAGGATTTCGGGCAGAAGAAGGTCTGGGCGGCGTTCGTCTGGTCCGGCGACCTGGCCTCGTCAGGTGGTCCGGACGACAAGTTCGTCTTCCCCGAGGAAGGGACGCTGATCTGGACCGACAACATGCTGATCCCGAAGGGCGCGGCCAACAAGTACACGGCCGAGCTGATGATGAACTACGTCTACGACCCGAAGGTCGCGGCGACGATCGAGAACTACATCTACTACGTGTCGCCGGTCAAGGGCGCCGACGAGGAGCTGAAGAAGATCGACGCGAGCACGGAGGGCAATCCGCTCCTCTTCCCGCCGGCCGACGTCGTCGCGAAGCAGCACAACTTCCAGGCCCTGTCCGAGGCCAACGAGAAGGTGCTCAACGACCTCTTCGCGAAGCTCAGCGGCACCTGAGCCTCGGGCGAGCGACCGGCCGATGACCGCGACGAAACCAACCGCCCCGACGGGCCCGACGCTTCGGGCCCGGTTCGGGCGGGCGGTGCCGTACCTGCTGCTCGCGCCGGGCCTGTTCTGGCTGGTCATCTTCTACGTGATCCCGGCCATCCAGATGTTCACCTATTCGGTCTCGACGGGATCGCTCGAGACCGGGTTCGAGATGACCTTCACGACCGACGCCTATGCGAAGGCGATCGGCCAGTTCGGCAAGCAGTTCCTGAACTCGATCCTGTTCGGCGGGGCGGCCACGCTTCTGACCCTCGCGATCGGCTTCCCCGTGGCCTACACGATCGCGTTCCGCGGCGGCCGCTA
>JANLYK010000393.1:0-1509 GCA_031365595.1 Chloroflexota bacterium
CGACCCGAAGCGGCCGCTCGGTTCCTTCCTGTTCCTCGGCCCGACCGGGGTCGGCAAGACAGAGCTGGCCCGCGCCCTCGCCGAGTTCCTGTTCGACGACGACGCGGCGATGACCCGAATCGACATGAGCGAGTACCTCGAGAAGTTCTCGGTCTCGCGCCTGATCGGGGCGCCACCCGGCTACGTCGGCTACGAGGAGGGCGGCCAGCTCACCGAGGCGGTCCGTCGCCGGCCGTACCAGGTGATCCTGCTCGACGAGATCGAGAAGGCCCATCCGGACGTCTTCAACCTGCTCCTCCAGGTCCTCGACGACGGGCGCCTGACCGACGGCCAGGGCCGGACGGTGGACTTCCGGAACAGCGTGATCATCCTGACCAGCAACGTCGGGTCGCAGCTGATCAGCGCGGTCGGCGGCGGCGGGCGGGGCGAGGACGACGCGGCCTACGAAGCGATGAAGCGCCAGGTGACCGACGCGCTTCGGGCCCAGTTCCGGCCCGAGTTCCTCAACCGGATCGACGAGATCATCGTGTTCCACGCCCTGTCCGAGGCCGACCTCGAGCAGATCGTGGAGCTGCTCCTGGCGGGGCTCGACCGGCGGCTGGCCGGCCAGGACCTCCGGATCGAGCTGACCGCGGCCGCGCGGCGCCTGATCGTCCGCGAGGGGACCGACCCGGCGTTCGGGGCACGGCCGCTGAAGCGCACGATCCAGCGGCTGGTCGAGAACCCGCTGGCCCGGGCGCTGCTCAAGGGCGAGTTCGCGCCGGGCGACACGATCGCGGTCGACGCGGATTCGGTGTCGGGCACGCTCGTCTTCTCAACCGAGCGCTCGACGGTCGTGGCCGAGACGGCCAACCGGCGCGATGCCCGTGGTCGCGGTGGCGATCCGGAGCCCGGCGAGGCGGTGGCTGACGGGCCCGGCGGCCGGCGCCCGAAGACCGTCCTGGACCTGCCCGAGATCGACGAGTCGAAGCCCGACCGCGGCAGCGGCGAGCTCGTCAACTGAGCGGCTCGTCGTGCCTCAGCGCCGTTTGCCACCGATGGCAAAGGCCGAGGCGAGACTGATGGCGACCCCGACAAGCGCGGCGCCGATGGCTTCGGCGGTGATCGCCCGATACTCGCTCAACGACCTTACGAGGTAGAGCGCCGCCCAGGAGAGGCCGAGGGTCAACGAAAGGATCGCGACCTTTCGTCCCCCGAAGCCGGTCCACAGCGCGCCGGCGAGGCCGACCGAACATGCCGCGGCGGCGAGGAGCAACAGAACGGCCGGGATCGCGGACGGGCCGGCGATCCCGAGGCCCCAGTAAGCGCCCCCACTCAGAAGCGCGGCCAATGCGAGCCACGCACAACCTGCATATGTGCCGGAGCGATCCATGGATGTCACGAGCCAAGCCTCGCTAACGTGATACTAGCGAGTATCACGTTATTGTCAGCAACGGTCGGTGTCAACTTCCCATGAGCGGGTAGCGTTGGCACATGGAATTTCGGCGAGCCGCAGGCCGACTTGCTGAC
>JANLYK010000419.1:0-2983 GCA_031365595.1 Chloroflexota bacterium
CGCATCCGGCGGAAGACCTCGTCGCTGATCCGGCGACGGAGGGCGCGGATGGCCTCGGGCTTCGTGTCGCCCAGGGCGCGGCGATGTTCGAGGTACGTCTTGCCCGGCCCCTCGCGCTGGAGCTGGGTGATCGCGATCCGGTGGAGGGCGACGTTGAGCTGGCGGTTGCCGGTCCGACTCAGGCGATGGCGCTCGGTGTTGCCCGACCAGACCGGCAGCGGCGCCGAGCCGTTGTGGCGGGCGAAGGCTGCCCTGGACCGGAAGCGGCCGATGCCGGCTGTCTCGCCGACGAGCTTGGCCGCGGTCAGTGGGCCGCAGCCGGTCAGAGCCAGAAGGGACGGAGCGAGGTCGGCGACCAGGCGCTCGATCTCGCGCTCGAGGCCGTTGATCGTCCTGGTCAGATCCCGGATCCGGACCACCAACTCGCGGGCGATCCGGCCGACGATCCCGGGAGCATCGGCCAGGTCCCGCTCGAGACCGGCCACGACGACGGTCCGGTTGAGGCTCCGGAGCGGCGGCTCCGAGCCCGGGTCGAGCTCGTGGAGGTGCCAGCGCAGGCGGTTCTCGGCCCGGGTCCGCTCGGCCACGAGATCCTCGCGATGGTCGACAAGGAGCCGGACATCCCGATCGGGCCCGTCGAGGGTGGCGATCGGGAGGTCCTCGCGGAGGGCCGCCCGGGCGACGGCGAGGGCATCGATCGGGTCGCTCTTGCCGGGCTCCCGGCTCGAGCGGCGGGCGCCAGCCATCAGCTTCGGCGGAACCCGGACGACGCCTTCGCCGGCGACGAGCAGGTCGGTCGACAGCCGCCGGCTCAGGTGGCGGCAGTCCTCGAGGGCCCAGGTTCGCTCGGCGA
Organism: Chloroflexota bacterium; assembly: GCA_031365595.1. Taxonomy (GTDB): domain Bacteria; phylum Chloroflexota; class Limnocylindria; order Limnocylindrales; family CSP1-4; genus CF-46. The sequence goes on from JANLYK010000419.1 coordinate 854, forward strand.
ACCGGCCGGCCCAGCGAACGAGCTCGAGATGGCCGGCGCTCGTCGCCGGGAGGGTCTTCTCGGCGAGCTTCCGGCCAGTCCCGTCGACCGCGACCGCGGTGTGGGTGCGCTTGTGCGAATCGATGCCGATGACGATCATCTCCGGTGTTGCCTCCTGATCAGGGGTGACATTCCGGACCGGCCGGTGGACACGCCTGAGTGGGGGCGGTTACCACGCTCCTATGAAGTCACACCGGTCGGTCCGTTCCATGCCCGGCAACCGGCAGATCCCATGGTGGCCACGCCCTTCCGGGCGGACAACGAGCGTACGAGCCAAGTCGCCGGGCAACGACAGGGTGACACTCAGCGGAGCGTAGCGCGCGCGACCGGGTTCGGGAAGCGTCGCCGCCGTCGTATCCTGCGGCGGTGACCACCACCGAGCGACGATACGGCGTCCGAAGTTCAACCGCCGCCCTGCGCGACGTCCTCGTGAAGCGTCCGGGGCCGGCGTTCGGACGCGCGTTCGAGGATCCCGCCCACGGCTTCCTCCGACCGGTCGATCTCGAGCGGGCGCAGCGCGAACACGACGGCCTCGTCGCCGCTCTCGACGGGCTCGGCGTTCGTGTCCACGTCCTCGACGACGAGCCCGCCACCGATCCCGACCTCGTGTACGTCTTCGACCCGCTCCTCGTCGTCGCCGACGGCGCCGTCCCGCTTCGCCCGGGCAAGCCCAATCGCGCGGACGAGCCCGCGACGATGGAGCGCTGGATGGGCGCCAACGGGCTCCCGACGGTTGGCCGGATCGAGGCGCCGGGGACGGTCGAGGCGGGCGACACGGTCTGGCTCCGGGACGACCTGTTCGTGATCGGCCGGACGCTCCGGACCAACGACGCGGGAGCGCGCCAATTGGCCGGGATCGTCGGCGGCGACGTCCGGATCGTGGACGTCCCGTACTGGAAGGGCCCGGCCGAGCTCGTCCACCTGATGTCGATGATCTCGCCGATCTCCGACGAGCTCGCGGTCGTGTTCCTGCCGCTCCTGCCGGCGGGGCTGTGGGAGTGGCTGACCGAACTCGGGATCCGGCTCGTGGAGGTCCCCGAGGAGGAATACCCGAGCCTTGGCTGCAACGTCCTCGCCGTCCGCCCGGGGGTCGTGATCGTCGCGGATGGCAACCCGGTCACGCGGCGGGCACTCGAGGCTGCCGGGGTCGAGGTCCACGCCGTCCTCCTCGGCGAGGTCGGCGAGAACGGTTCGGGCGGCGTCACCTGCCTGACTCGCCCGCTCCTGCGCGCATGACCGCTCCGACCGCGCTCGCGATCGACCGGGCCGCGCTCGTCGACGATCTCGTCGCGCTCATCCGGATCCCGAGCATCACCGGCGGCGAGGAAGTCGTTGCTGCCGACGTCGCCGAGCGGCTGCGGGCGGCCGGGATGGCGGTGGAGCTGCTGACCCCGGATCCGGCCGCGATCCGGGCCGATCCCGCGTGGCCGGGCGAGGAGACGTCGCGGACGGCCCTCCCGATCGTCATCGGCCGGTTGGGCCGGCCGGGTGGGCGCCGGGTCGTCCTGTCGGGCCACATCGACGTGGTGCCGCCCGGCGATCGGGCCACCTGGACGGCCGACCCATGGGGCGGCGAGATTCGCGACGGCGCGTTGTACGGTCGGGGCGCGTGCGACATGAAGGGCGGCGTGGCGTCGATCCTCGCAGCGGTCCGGGCGCTGGTCGCCTCGGGGGCCTCTGAGCACTTCGACGGCGAGCTCATCGTCGCCTTCGTCCCGGGCGAGGAGGACGGCGGGCAGGGCACGCTCGCCGCGATCCGGGCCGGCGCGACGGGCGACCTCGCGATCATCACCGAGCCATCGAACCTCGACATCGTCGTCGCCCACGCCGGCGCGATCACGTTCCGGCTGACCGTTCCGGGGCGCGCCGCGCATGCCTCGCAGCGGCGCGAGGGCGTGTCCGCGCTCGACAACCTGTACGTGGTCCTGCGCGCCCTCGAGGCCGACGAGACCGAGCGGAACGCCGCCGAGACCGACCCGCTGATGACCGCCCTCGGCCTGCCGTACCCGACGATCGTGGGGATCGTGTCGGGCGGCGAGTGGGCCTCGACGGTCCTCGACCGGGTCGTTGCGGACGGTCGGTACGGGGTCC
>JANLYK010000432.1:0-1805 GCA_031365595.1 Chloroflexota bacterium
GACGTACGCGACGTATGACGGCTCGTGGAGGATCACCTCGTCACCGGGGTCGCAGGTTGCTCGGAGCGCCAGATCGACGGCCTCGGACGCCCCGACCGTGATCAGGAGCTCGGTCGCCGGGTCGTAGGCGACGCCGTAGCGCGCCTCGAGATGGGCGGCCAGCGCCCGGCGCAGCTCGATCGTCCCGTAGTTGCTGGTGTAGTGGGTCCGGCCGGTGTGAAGAGAGCGGACGCCGGCGGCCACGATCCGCTCCGGGGTGTCGAAGTCGGGCTCCCCCACCCCGAGGCTGATCACGTCGTCCATCGTGGCCAGGATGTCGAAGAAGCGCCGGATCCCGGACGGCGGGACGGCCCGGACGCGCTCGGCGAGGGCACGCTCCGCGAGCGGCGGGCGCATCGGAACGGTGGACCTGGCTGCCATGACGCCTCGAAGCCTACGCGATCGGCATTGCGCGAGGGGCCTGAAAGATCGGGAGCGCCCTCAGCATCAGTCCGCTCGCCCCGGGCCCAGCTCCATCAGGATCGGGATGAGCGCGACATCCGCCGCATGAGCCGTCCAGTCGGCCGGCGGCCCGTCGATCAGCAGAAACGCGACGCCGGCCGGCGTCCGGATCGCGTAGGCCGCGAGGCGCGAAGCGAGGGGCGTGTCGGCTCGCAGCACGAGATCGATGACGACGCCAGAACCGGACGGCAGACCCACTGGCTGAACCGATCCTCCCGCTCGATCCACGCGCGGTCCGACCTTCCGCCACAGCCACTCGTCGAGTCGCTCGCCGGCCACCGGTTGCGGCTGTGCGGTTCGCGGGCCCTCGGCGATGAGTTCCAGGAACGCGGCAGCGCCCGGCGCTGGCACTTCATTGGCGAACAGGGCGGCAGTGGACTCGAATGCGACGAGCCACGGCGGAAGCGCCATGCGCAGGTCGCCCGAGTCCACCGTGATCGTCGTCCACCCGGCGGGCGTCGGCGGTCGTGCCGGCGGTTCGGGCGGTGCGCTCGAGCAGGACATGACGAGCAGAGTGGCGAGCAGCGGCGCGCTGACGAATCGAAGCGCGAGCGGCATCGGGCCCGGGGTCAGCAGAAGCGGTGCAACCGGCGCCGGCTCGGTCGGGCGCGACGAATCCTCACGCGTGGACCATCGAGCGCGCACGCTCGGCCGGTGTCGGCTGGGACGGGTCCGTCGTCAGCCCGATCTGGGCCGGCTCCTGGTTGCGCCACGACGCCCCGACAGTCAGCGCCTCGAAGCCGCGCGAGAGACGGAACAACTCGAGCTCCGACCACGCCGGGCCGATCAGCTGGAGGCCGACCGGCATCCCCTCCGACAGGCCGCACGGGATCGAGATCCCGGGCAGCCCGGCCATGTTGACGGGCAACGTGCAGGCGTCGGACAAATACATCGCCACGGGATCGGCCATCTTCGCCCCGAACCGGAACGCCGTCGTCGGCGAGGTCGGCGCGACGAGGGCGTCGAAGCCCTGCTCGAACAGGACGTCGAAGTCCCGCTTGATCAAGGTCCGGACCTTCTGGGCCTTCACGTAGAACGCGTCGTAGTAGCCCGCGCTCAGGGCGTACGTTCCGAGCATGATCCGGCGCTTGACCTCCGGCCCGAAGCCGCGGCCGCGCGTCGCGAGGTAGTTACCGAGGACATCCGAATCGCCCAGGCGCGGCCCGAACCGGACACCGTCGTACCGAGCGAGGTTGGCCGACGCCTCGGCCGGCGCGACGATGTAGTACGTCGCAAGGCCGTAATCGGTGTGGGGCAGGCTGACCTCCTCGACGGTCGCGCCCGCGCCCTCGAGCGCCGCGACG
>JANLYK010000447.1:0-3396 GCA_031365595.1 Chloroflexota bacterium
ACGCGTGTCGGCCGCTTCGAACGAGATCGTGTGCGTCCCGACCGACAGCTTCGTCGACCAGGTGTTGATGACGCCGGCCTTCCAGTTCGCGCCGCCACTGCCGGTCATCGCGTGGGCAACCCCGTCGATGACGACCGAGACGTGGTCAGGTGCCGATCCTTCGCGGTTGCGGTACCCGACCGTGAACGTGATCGTCGTGGTCGGGCTACCCGACCGCGGGCTGACCGCTGGGTCGTAGAGCTTGGTCGGGCCCTGGTTCGCCAGGACGGGGCCGACCAGCGCGAGGACGAGGACGAGCGCCGCCCAGAGCGAAGCCAGGGGGGTCGCCGCCGGTCGCCGGGATCGAGTTGGACGCTGTGTTGACAAGGACAATCGGCCTCCGCTCGGGCAAGTTGACGCCCGCGCTGAGCCAACCTTGGTCGCCGGTCGAAGCCGCCGCAATGGTACGGGTGTCCCACGGGCGATCAGCCGGACGGACGACCCGGGACCCTTGGACGGGCTGGCGCTCCCGACCCGGATCGAGGGCGGTGCGGTGGATTGCGCAGGGGTTCATGGGCCGGACGGCTCGCCCGTTCTGACCCGATGTAGTCATTTCCGGGGCGGCCGGCACGCGCGAGGATCAACCGGTGCAAGTCCTCGAATCACATCGCGCGGCTCGCCTGCCGGTCGGCGCCGCCGTCATCGGAATCGCGGTGGGGAGCATCCTCCTCATCGGCGGCCTGTTCCTGGGGTGGATCGCGTTCACGACTCCCGTCCTGACCGGCCTGACCGCGACGCCGCCCCGGCCCGGGCCCGCCCAGCTCGCGATCGGTGCCGCGGTCTGGGGGATCGCGCTCGTTGCCCCGCCGTCCTTCGCGATCGTCGGAGCCCTGCGCCTCGGGCGGGTCGCCCGGTCACTGACCGCCCGACCCGCCGTTCGGGCCGTGACCCGATCGCGCGCCGCACTGGACGAGGACTACATCTCGGCCACGAACGTCCACCTGCCCGACGGACGCATCGTCCGCGACCTGGTCCTTGGCCCGTTCGGCATCGCGGTCGTGAACGAACTGCCACCGCCGCAGGTGACGCGCCACACGGGAATCAGCTGGGAGATTCGCCGAGCGGACGGCCGCTGGGTCCACTTCGAGAACCCGATGGAGCGCGCCAGTCGGGACGCGGAGCGCGTGCGGCGCTGGATCGCCTCGACCGAGCGGGACTTCGTGGTCAAGGTCTTCGCCGTTGTCGTGACGGCCGATCCGACGATCACCCGGACGGCGACGTGCTCGGTCGTCAGGGATGACGAACTTGCCGCGTGGCTGTCGTCACTGCCGGCCGCCCGGGCGCTCAACCCCGACCGTCGTCTCGAGATCGTCGCGGCGGTCCGCTCGATCCTCTAGACGGGCTCTGCGGGACCCATGGGGCCGCCGCGGGTCTACGGGATCTGGTAGGGGAGCCAGGACTCGAACCTGGAACCAGCGGGATATAAGCCCGCCGCTCTGACCGTTGAGCTACTCCCCCGTCGGCGATCCTACTCCGGGATCCAGCGCGACGCGAACGAAGCGGTCCTACAAGCTGTGATTGTCGCCTTGACCCAGGATCCGGCCGGCCAGCGCGCGCAGGCTCAACGGCCGCGGATGGAGCGCCGGACGGCTGTCCCTGCGACCCTTCTTGTCAGTTCGAGGCGGGGCGCCGCCCGGCGCATAGGCATGGGCCGGGAGGCTGGCAGCAATGCGCCGCTCGTCATCGGTCTGGACGGCCTCGATCGGCAGATCGTCCGGGTCGAACGGACGCTCCACGGTCTCGACCACGATCGTCGGACGCGCGTAGGCCGGAGCTCCGTAGAGCTTGGGCAGCGCGACATGCTGCTCGTCGATCGCCACGAATGAGTCCTCGCCTGCGTCGCCGGATACCCGACGACTCGATGATATCGGGGTGAGGGTACCGCGGAATGGTACGGATGGGCCATTCCATAACGCGGGTATCTCGCTAGAAGTGGTGCTTCCAGGCCACGCTCCAGCAGGACTGACGAGGGTCCCGGGTTTCAATCCAGGAGCGGCTCGATGACCTGGACCAGGATCACGAGAACCAGGTAGGAGACCGGGACCGCGGCGAAGAACCCGAGGGCGGCGCTCCACGCCGAGCGGGTCGTCGACGTGCCCGAGCCGCGCGGCTGCGGCACGACCAGCCACGTCACGACGCTGCCGCTGATCAGGACGGCGACCACGTCCACGAGCAGGTAGAGGGTCCGCAGGTCACCGCCCGGCAGGTTCGCGCCGCGGCGCAGGGCCAGGTCGTAGACGAGGTAGCCGACGCCGAGCACGATCGCCACGACGAGGCTGGCGAGGACCGCCCGCACGACCGGCCGCGGCGCATGGCGGAACTGGCGCCACCGAACCTCGAGCCAGGATCGCCGGCGGAACTCCGTGCCCGTCCGGCGCGGCCGGCGCGAGTCCGTGCCCTCCCCTGGCGCGGGCTCGATCATCGCGGGCCCTGGCCCAGGATCGTGAGGCGGGCTCGCGGTGGCAGGGTCGCGGGATCGTGGGCCGCGAGCAACTCGACGGTCGCGGCGACGCGTTCGATTTCCTCGTCGGTCGTGAAGAACCCGATGCTCAGCCGGAGCGCATCGACGGCCGGCACGGTCCGGGCGATCGCGAAGACCCGCCCGTTCAGCTCGGCGAGCACCTCGTCCGGCGTCCAGCCGGCGATGCGGAACGTGACCAGGGTCGCCATCTGCTCGAGCGGGGTCAGGATCTCCACGCCGGGGATCCCGGCCAGCCGCTCTGCTGCGCGTCGGGCCATCGCGTGGCCGCGTTCGTGAATCCACGGCAGGCCGACGTACATCGACAACCAGCCGCAGCTCCGGGCAAGGCCCGTGATCGATGCCTTGTGGAACTGGGTCCCATCGAACCGGCGAGCGTCAGGCCAGTACGTGCCGCCGTCCGGCCCGATCGACTCGTAGTTGAACCAGCTGACCAGGCTCGGCTGCGATCGGGCGACGATGGCCGGCGCAACCCACAGGGCGGCCGTCGCCTCCGGTCCGAGCAGCCACTTCTGGCCGGGCAGGGCGTAGAAGTCGGCCCCCAAGTCGTGGACGTTGACCGGGATCGCCCCGGCGGCCTGAGCGCCGTCGACAACGACCACCGCCCCGCGCTCGCGGGCGAGCGCGCCGATCCGGGCGACCGGCAGGACCCGGCCGGTCGTCCACAGCACGTGGGAGAACGCCACGACGCGCGTCGCCGGGTCGATGGCCGCGTCGAACCGCTCGAGGATCTCGTCGTCGGTCAGGGCGCCGTCGAGGTCGACGAAGGTCGCGTCGGCGCCGCTCCGTTCGGCGGCTGCGTGGACCGGGCCGAGAGCGGCCGCGTGCTCCGAGCGGGTCGTGACGATCCGGTCGCCGGGCGCGAGCACGACCGAGCC
>JANLYK010000448.1:0-2419 GCA_031365595.1 Chloroflexota bacterium
GGATCGGCGATGCCTATGCGGTGGTCGGGCTCGATGCCCGGCGCCAGGTCGTCGAGCTGTATCGGCCGGCCCTCGAGCGGCTCGGCGCGGTCACGAATGCCGCACTCGACGATCGGAAACCGGGCAGGGTCACGATCGGTGGCCTCGTCGTCACCCGACAGCACCCGATGACGGCCAAGGGCACGGTGTTCCTGGCCCTCGAGGACGAGACCGGGATGGTCAACGTCACGATGTGGCCGGATGTGTGGGCCCGCCTGCGGGGCATCGTCCGGCGCCATGCCCTGCTGCTCGTCGACGGCGACCTTCAGCGCGAGTCGAAGGTCGTGAACGTGATCGCCCGGGAGGTCCGGCCGCTGATCGAGGCCGCGGCGAGCGCGGGCGCCCCGGATCAGCCCGAGGGCGTCAAGCAGCTTGGCATGGCGGGCATGCGTCGGCAGGGATAACGACCCCGACTGCGTTCGTCAGCGGCGGCGGGCGAGCATCGGCCGTCGTTCGTTCTTCTTGGCGATCTTGCCGTCCGGCCGGCGGCTGGTCGTGGTGCCCGGGCGCGGCCGCGATCGGTTCGGGTTGGCCCGATTCAGGAAGCGCCGGTACCACGCGGCGGCCGCCGCGAACAGGGCGGCCGACGGGACGCCGACGGTCAGGGCCTGATTGAGGACCAGCGCCTTCGCTGCAGCCTCGGTCATCGGGTTCCCGGCCGCGTCCTTGAAGTCGAGGAACAGGCCCCCGAACGGGCCGGCGTTGTACGCCAGGAACTGGAACCCGACCGACGCGAGCGCCGCGAGGATGCCGACCAGGTAGCTGGCCCGCGGGGCGAAGAAGCCGGCGAGGAACGAGGTTCCGAGCGGCGCGGTGAACGAGAAGTACTGGAAGAACGCCGACGTCAGGGCGTTCAACCCGACAAGTGGGATGAGCGCCACGGCCAGCCCGGACAGGATGACCGGCACCAGGAACGACCAATGAGTGACGAGTTGCGGCAGGGCGCGGATGTCGCCGCGCAGGTCGAGCGGGCGGAAGGACGAACGAAACGCGGCGGCAATGCTGGGACGGGCCGGCGGCGCAGCGACCGCCTGGGTGGATGGACGCGGCCCCGCGTTCGCGATGGCGCGCCGACTCGGAGCGGGGGCGCCGTCGTCCGCGATCGGCGCGGCCTCGTCGGACGCGAGATCGCTCTCGGCAAGCGGGTCGGCGAAGGTCGCGCGATACCGGCGCCGAGCGACGGCTCGGTCGGTTCTCTTGGCTCGGGCCACGGTGCCTCCAGGTGGGTCGTCCGGTCTCGCAGCGCGTGGCCGGGAAGGGAATCGGGGTCGAATCGGGACGATCGCGACGGTCCGGGCATCGTACGCGACCCGCGGGCTACCCGCCGCTGGGGCTCAGGCCGGGGCGCCGGTAAGCGGGCGTGCAGTGGGCGGTGAGTCGGCGCGCACTGCCGGTGCATGCACGGTGCATCGCGAAATCAGCGGCCGGTGATCGGCTGATGATCGGCCGTCGATCGGCCCCTGCTACAACGGGGACCTCGCCGCCATGCCGGACCGCGCCGCCCGCGGTTCGCGAACCGACCCCGCCGGGAGGTCGTCGATGTCGCGCGTCCCTCGGGTGGGGTCCATCGCCCTGCCCATCGCCATGATCCTGGTCCTGATCGGCACGTCCTTCGCCGGTGCTGCCGCCCGCCGATCGACAACCCGCGCGGTCACGACCGCCGAGCCGCCGATCGCGCTTGCCGCAGTTGCGTGGCCGGTGTCGACCCTGCTCGTCTCGGAGGTCCAGACCGGCGGAGCCTCGGCGTCCGACGAGTTCGCCGAACTCGCCAATGCCGGACCGCTCGCGGTCGATCTCAACGGGCTCGAGCTCGTGTACGCCACGTCGACGGGCTCGACGATCACCCGCAAGGCAGCCTGGACGACCTCGCGGATCCTCGAGCCCGGGCGGCACCTCCTCGTCGCGAACTCGGCCGGCGTGTATGGCGTGGCGGGCGATTCGACATACTCGGGCGGATTCGCGGCAACCGGAGGCGCTGTGGTCCTGCGCGCGATCGGGGGCAGCCCGATCGATGCGGTGGCGTGGGGCGACGCGACGAATGTATTCGTCGAGGGCATCGCCGCCGTCGCTCCGTCGGCCGGTTCGAGCATCGAGCGGCTTCCCGGCGGGAGTGCCGGCAATGCGACGGACACCAACAACAACGGAACTGACTTCGTTCTGGCCATCCCGACCCCGCAGAACCTGGCTTCCGCTCCCACGCCCGATCCCTCGGCATCCCCATCGCCGAGCCCTTCGATCGACCCGACGCCGACCCCGACCCCGTCGCCGACCCCGAGCCCCACGGCGACGCCGACCCCGATTCCCTTCCCGGCCACGCGCTGCGAGACCGGACGACCCACCTGGAGGCACCGTGGCCCGAGCCAAGAGAACCGACCGAGCC
>JANLYK010000475.1:0-8318 GCA_031365595.1 Chloroflexota bacterium
AGCGCCCGATCGGCTCATTCATCTTCCTCGGCCCCACCGGCGTCGGCAAGACCGAGCTCGCCAAGGCCCTCGCCGAGTTCATGTTCGGCAGCGAGGACGCCCTGATCAAGATCGACATGAGCGAGTTCATGGAGCGCCACAACGTGTCGCGGCTCGTCGGCGCGCCTCCGGGCTACGTCGGGTTCGACGAGGGCGGCCAGCTGACCGAGGCGGTTCGTCGCAAGAACTACTGCGTCGTCCTTCTCGACGAGGTCGAGAAGGCCCATCCCGAGGTCTTCAACATCCTCCTCCAGATCCTTGAGGACGGTCACCTGTCGGATGCCAAGGGCCGCCGGGTCGACTTCCGCAACGCCATCATCATCATGACCTCGAACCTCGGCGCCAAGCAGCTCCAGACGAACTCGTCGCTCGGCTTCCGCGACCGCGGCGGCAATGCCGAGTCGCAGGCCCAGACCTCGTACGAGCTGATGAAGGAGAAGGTCGCCAACGAGCTGAAGCAGAACTTCCGGCCGGAGTTCCTGAACCGGATCGACGCGACCGTCGTCTTCCGCTCCCTGACCGTCGAGGAGATCACCCAGATCGTCGACCTGATGCTGCTCCGCGTGAAGGATCAGCTCCGCGCCCAGCAGATGGGCCTCGAGGTGACCCAGGCGGCCAAGGAGCACATCATCAAGCTCGGGTACGACGTCGCCTACGGCGCGCGACCCTTGCGTCGCGTGATCCAGAACATGATCGAGGACGTCCTCGCCGAGCACCTCCTGCTCGGCAAGTACGAGCCGGGCACGACGATCGTGGTCGACCGTGACCCGGAGGCCGGCCTCGACATCCACGCTGCCGAGCCGCTGACCCCGGTCGAAGCCTGATCTCCGGTCGCCCCGACCGCTCGCGATGAGCAAGGCGTCCGGCCGACCGCAGACCCGCTACGTCTGCCAGTCCTGCGGCGAATCGTTCCTGCGCTGGGAAGGGCAATGCCGTGCCTGCTCGGCGTGGAACAGCCTCGTCGAGACCCAGATTCGGTCCGAGTCGCGGTCGGTTCGGGCGGGTGCAAGCAGCGCCGGGCCCGGGCTCGGCAGCGCCACGGCCACCCGCCTGGCCGATGTCGGCGAGCCCGAGCGCTCGCGTCTGCCGGTCGGAATCGGGGAGTTCGACCGCGTCCTCGGCGGCGGGCTCGTGCCGGGTTCCCTGGTCCTCCTCGGCGGCGAGCCCGGGATCGGCAAGTCGACGCTCCTGCTCCAGGCCGCCGCCGGCATCGCCGCCCTCGTTGGCCCGGACCGCGTGCTCTACGCCACTGGTGAGGAATCGGGCGCCCAGGTGCGGCTCCGCGCCGCGCGCCTAGGTCTGCTCGCAGGCGATGGTGGCGGGATCGGGATCCTGACCGAATCCTCGATCGATCGGATCGCCGAGGTCGCCGCACAGCAGTCGCCGCGGCCCGCCCTGCTCGTCGTCGACTCCGTCCAGACCGCGACCGTCGACGATCTCGACGGGCCCGCCGGCAGTGTCGGTCAAGTCCGGGCCGCCGCCCTTCGCCTGATGGAGTTGGCCAAGCCCGCCGGGATCGCGGTGGTCCTCGTCGGTCATGTCACGAAGGACGGCTCGATCGCGGGGCCGAAGACGCTCGAGCACCTCGTGGACGCGGTCCTGACCCTCGAGGGTGAACGGTATGCCGCGATCCGCCTCCTGCGCGCCACGAAGAACCGCTTCGGGTCGACCGAGGAGGTCGGGGTGTTCGAGATGGGCGAGGCCGGGATGGCCGAGGTCTCGGACCCGGCCCGCGCATTCCTGGCCGACCACGACGGTCCGGCGCCGGGCAGCGTCATCGCGCCGACCCTCGAAGGATCGCGGCCCCTCCTCGTCGAGGTCCAGGGGCTGGTCGCGCCGGGTCCGGGAGGGACGCCCCGGCGGACTGCCAGCGGCGTGGACACGAACCGTGTCGCCCTCCTCGTGGCGGTCCTTGCCCGGCGCGCCGGCGTCGGACTGGCCAGCCACGATATCTACGTCAACCTCGCGGGCGGCCTGGCGGTCGATGAGCCGGGGCTCGATCTGCCGCTGGCCATCGCCCTCGCCTCCTCCCTCCGCGACCGGCCGGTCACGGCCGCGACCGTTGCGATTGGCGAGGTCGGACTACTCGGCGAGCTGCGCTCCGTCATCGGCCTGGAGCGTCGGCTTCGGGAGGCGGCCCGGCTCGGGTTCGTCCGGGCGATCGTCCCGCGGCCAGGTCGCGGTCCCGCCCTGCCGACCGTCGCCGGCATCGAGATCGTGGGCGTCGGGAGCTTGCGCGAGGCAATCGAGGCAGCCCTGACCAGCGGTTCCGGCGAAGGCAGACGCGTGGCGACGACCTCGGCGCGATGCTAGGCTACGGCGTCTTCGACGCGCCCGAGGGGGTGTGCGTCCACCCCGCGCAGGACGACGCGAGGAAGCCTTGATCCGCAATATCCGCCTGCTCGGCGCAGCCCTCGGTGGCCTCGTCGGGCTTGCCCTCGCCGCATCGGCTCGACTGTTCGAGCAGTCGCCGATGGGCGGCTGGCTGCTCGTCGCATGGGTGGTGGCGTGGGTCGTCGTCGGGTTCGCGATCCTGCCGTACCTGACGGTCGTCCCGGCGGGCTGGCTGATCCGGCAGATCGAACAGCTGTCCACCGCCGAGTTCGTGACCGCCACGGTCGGCCTCCTGATCGGCCTCCTGATGGGACTCCTCCTCGGGCTTCCGCTGGCGGCCTTCCCGGCGCCCCTGGGAACGTGGCTGCCGCTCGGCGTCTCGCTGTTCCTCGGCCTCGGGATGCTCGGCCTGACCGTGGCCAAACGTGAGGACCTCCTGATCGCAGCGGAGGCCATCGGGCTCGTCCGGCGGCCGGCCGCCGACGGCGAGCCGAGACCGGCGAGCGGCGACCCGCACATCGTCGTCGACACGAGTGCGATCATCGACGGCCGGATCGCCGAGATCGTCGAGTCCGGGTTCATCTACGGGACGCTGGTCGTCCCCAAGTTCGTGCTCGACGAGCTCCAGCACATCGCCGACAGCTCGGACACGCTCCGCCGGAACCGCGGCCGGCGCGGGCTCGAGATCCTGGCCAAGATGCAGAAGGACTCCCCGACGCCGATCGAGATCATCGACGAGCCCGTCCCGGACGTCGCCGAGGTCGACGCCAAGCTGGTTGCCCTGGCCCGGGTCCGGAGCAAGGCCATCCTCACGAACGACTACAACTTGAATCGCGTCGCAGAACTCCAGGGCGTCCGGGTGCTGAACATCAACTCCCTGGCCAACGCGGTCAAGCCCGCGGTCCTGCCCGGCGAGGAGCTCCGGGTCCGCGTGATCCAGGAGGGCAAGGAGGCGGGGCAGGGCGTCGGGTTCCTCGACGACGGGACGATGATCGTCGTCGAGGGCGGGGTCCGCTACATCGACAAGGACCTCGACGTGTCCGTCACGCGCGTCCTGCAGACCGTGGCCGGGCGGATGATCTTCGCCCAGCCGCGCCTCGATTGAGCCAGCCCGGACGGGGCGCAAGGGTGGATCCGCCACGGGCGAGCGAGCCGCCCTTCGCGGATGCGATCGTGGTCGCCGCCGGCTCCTCGACCCGGATGGCCGGCCTCGACAAGCTCGATGCGCGCGTGCGTGGTCTTCCGTTGCTGGCCCACGCCCTCCGCTCGGTCGCGGCCGCCCCGGAGGTCCGTCGGATCGTCCTGGTGACGAGCCAGGAGCGAATCCACGCCATCGCCCGGGAAACCTGGGTGCCGTCCAAGGTCGAGTTCATGATCGGCGGCGGCGAGCGGCGCCAGGAGTCCGTGTGGCGCGGGTTCGAGCACCTGCTGGCGAACCCGTGGACTGACGGCGGCCTCGAGCCGGCGGTCGTGCTCGTTCATGACGGGGCGCGGCCGCTCGTCCCGTGGGAGCTCGTCTCGGCCGTGGCGCGGGCCGCGCTCGACCACGGCGCGGCGATCCCCGTGGTACCCGTCCGCGACACGATCAAGAGAGTCGCGCCCGACGGGACGGTCGTCGGGGCAGGGGACCGCGACAGCCTCGGCGCCGCCCAGACGCCGCAGGGGATCCGGACGGACGTCCTGCGCGAGGCCTACGGGCGGTTCCCCGCCGGGGGCCCCGACACGTTCACCGATGAGGCCGCGCTTCTCGAGGCCTGTAGACTTCCCGTCCATGCAATTCCCGGTTCCGAGCGCAATCTCAAGGTGACCCTGCCCGACGATCTCACCCGGGTCTCGACCTTGTTCGGCGATCGCCTGCCCACCGAGCCGGGTTCGGCCGCGGCGCACCTTCGGGTTGGTTACGGAATGGACAGTCACCCGTTCGGTCCCGGCTCCGGGTTGGCCCTCGGTGGCCTCGTGATCGATCGAGCGCCACGCCTGAGCGGCCATTCGGATGGTGACGTCGTGCTCCACGCGGTCGCGGATGCGCTGCTCGGCGCGGCCGGCCTGGGCGATCTCGGGCGGATCTTCCCGGCTGGACCCGAGACGCCTCGGGGCGTCGCCAGCGCGGACCTGCTCGGCGAGGTTGTCGGCCGGGTCGCTGCGGCGGGCCTCTTCGTGACGAGTCTCGACTGCACGATCGTGGCCGGCCGGCCACGCCTCGCGCCCAGCCTGCCCCAGATCGGCGAGCGGATCGCAGCGATCCTCGGCGTCGCCGGCGACACCGTCAACGTGAAGGCTTCGACGGGCAACCTGGGCGGCATGGAGGGCGCCGGCCGCGGGATCTCAGCCCATGCCGTGGCGGTCCTCGCCCGACGCGCCACGGTCGGGTCGTGACGATCCGCCTGCACGACACCCTCAGCGGCGTCGATCAGCCTCTCGAGCCGTTGGAGCCCGGCCACGTCCGGGTCTACAGTTGCGGGCCGACCGTCTACGGGCCCGCCCATATCGGCAACTTCCGGAGCTTCCTGTTCGCCGATCTCCTGGTTCGCCACCTTCGTCGAAGCGGGCTGCGCGTGACCTGGGTGATGAACATCACCGACATCGACGACAAGATCATCAAGGGCGCGAATGCGGCAGGGACCAGCATCGGGGAGCTGTCCGACAAGTGGCTCGAGGTGTTCCTTGCCGATGCCGATCGGCTCGGGATGGTCCGACCCGACATCCTGCCGCGCGCGACCGACCACATCACCGAGATCGTGGCCCTGATCACCACCCTCCTCGCCGGCGACCACGCGTATCGGACCGACGACGGTTCGATCTTCTTCCGGATCGCGTCGTGGCCCGCCTACGGCCGCCTGGCGCGCGTCGACCCTGAGCAGATGCGTGTCGGCGAGCGGGTCGAGGCCGACGAGTATGCCAAGGACGATGTCCGCGACTTCGCCCTGTGGAAGGGGCCGAAGGGCGACGAGCCGTCGTGGGACACCGCGATCGGGCCGGGCCGTCCGGGCTGGCACATCGAATGCTCAGCGATGTCGATGAAGCACCTGGGCCCGTCGTTCGACATCCATACCGGCGGGATCGACCTGATCTTTCCGCATCACGAGGACGAGATCGCCCAGAGCGAGGCGGCCACGGGCAAGCCGTTTGTCCGGACGTGGATGCACTGCGCACACCTCCAGTCGCGGGGCTCGAAAATGGCCAAGTCGGTCGGGAACATCGCCCGGGTCGGCGCGCTGCTCGACGCCGGCGTCTCGGCGCGCGCGCTCCGCTATGCGCTGATCGCGGTCCACTATCGCGCCGCCAACCAGTACAGCGACGAGGCGCTCCTGGCTGCGGCCGCGGCGGTCGAGCGGCTCGACGCGGTCGTGGCCGCGCTCGGCGCCTACCGCGAGGACGCTCCCGACGATTCGGATCTCGCCGGCGGACTGGCCGCTGCCGACGCGGCGTTCGGCGCGGCGCTTGACGACGATCTCAACGTCTCGGCCGCGCTGGCCGTGGTGTTCGACCTCGTGCGCGACCTGAACCGTCGGATCGATGGGCGGACGATGTCGTCGGCGGATGCCGAGCGCGCGCTCGCGACCCTCCGCTCGCTCGACGAGGTGCTCGGGTTCCTGCCGGCCGCGGAGGAGGAGATCGACGCGGAGACACGCCGCCTGCTCGATGACCGCAGCGCTGCCCGGGCCAACCGGGACTGGGCGGCATCGGATCGGCTGCGCGACGAACTGGCGTCGCGCGGCATCGCGGTCGAGGACACCAGGGACGGACAGCGCTGGCGGCGCCAGCTGGAGGCCGCTCGTGGCTGATCGACCGAAACGGGACGGCGATCGTCCCAAGCGACCCGGCGCGCAGGGTTTCAATCGCGGCGGGCCCGGCGGCTCGCGCGGCGGGCCCGGCGGCGGTGGCCGTCCGCCCGGACCGGGCGGCTTCCGGGGCCCAGCGCCGGATCGCGGCCATCGAGATGGCCCGGGTTTCGACCCTGCCGGAGGCGGCGGCGAGCGACGTGGCTTCGGATTCAGTCGCGGCCCCGACCGCGGCCCCGACCGCGGCCCTGATCAGGGCCGCGACGCCCCGTTCCGTCCGCGCCGGGACGGCCCACCGAGCCGGAGCTTCGATCGCGGCCGGCCCGAGCAAGGTGGGGGTCGCGGGTACCAGTCGGATCGACCATCCTTCCGCGACGGCCCGCCTCGTGACGAGCGTCCCGACACCGGTGGTTCGCGCGGTCGACCGTGGGATCGGCCGGCGCCGCCGTGGACCGATCGTGATCGAGGTTCAGGCGGACCTGGTGGTCCGGGTGGCCCCGGCGCGCGGCGACCGGGCGGGTTCCGACCCGACGGCCCGCGACCCGGTTCCCGACCGGGTGGATTCGGCGGAGGGCGGCCGGCCTCGTTCGATCGTCCTCGTGACGACCGCGCCCGTGAGGACCGACAGGGTGATCGCGACCACCGTCGACCCGACCGCGACGAAGCACCCGAGGAACGCCCGGAACCCCGTTCGGGTCCACCTCAGCGCAGCGACTTCGCCGACCGCGCCTCGGCGCCGTTCCGCCCGAACCGAGGCTTCGGCGGGCGACCCGGCGGAACCGGCCGTGACCGGCCTGCCTTCGATCGACCGTGGCGCGACCCAGCCCAGCGCCCCGTCGACGCCTACCGACCGGGCGTCGCCCCGTCGGACCTGCTCGGTGACAACGAGGAGCTGGTCGCCGGCCGGCGACCCGTCGAGGAGGCATTCGTCGCCAAGCGGCCCGCCCGACGGTTGCTCGTCGTTCCGCAGCGCCGCCAGGCGCTCGAGCGCCTCGTCCTCCACGCCACGAGCCTGCGGATCCCCGTCGTCGAGGTCGAGGGCGGCTCGCTGACCGCGGTTGCCGGATTCGACGGCCACCAGGGAATCGCCCTCGTCGTCGAGCCGCGCGTCTTCGCCGGCATCGACGACGTCCTCGCCCGAGCCGTCGAGCGCGGCGAGCCCCCGTTCATCCTGGTCCTCGACTCCCTCGAGGATCCCCAGAACGTCGGGACCCTGCTGCGCAGCGCGGAGGCGGCCGGCGTCCACGGGGTCGTGTTCCCGACCCATCGCCAGGCGCCATTGTCCCCGGCCGCGATCAAGGCGTCCGCGGGAGCCGTCGAGCATCTCCTGCTCTGCCCGGTCGACGATCTGGCGGGAGCCCTGTCCGACCTCCGGATCCGCGGCCTGCGGGTCGCGGCCGCCGAGGCCGACGCACCGCTGACGACCGCCCAGGCCGACCTTCGGGGACCGCTCGCGATCGTCGTCGGGAGCGAGGGCCAGGGTCTCTCGCCGTTGATCCGGCGGCGTGCGGACGTGGCGGTCCGGATCCCGATGCGCGGCGCTATCGGATCGCTCAATGCGGCGGTCGCGGGATCGATCCTCCTGTTCTCAGCGGTCGCCCAGCGCGATCCGGCGGGGGAGGGCAGCGAGGCTCGACCCCGGCCGGCGACCTTCGACGAGATCGCCGATGCGGCGGCCGCACCAGGCCCGGTTGGGATTCCGTCGGGCGAGGCGCCCATTCCGACACCGGTCAAGCCCGGCCGGAAGTCACGGAAGGGGCTCAGCACGGAGCCGGTCGCCGACGGAGCGCTCGACGGCGTTGGCGCCGACTCGCCCGGGGCGGTCAAGGCGCCGAAACCCAGGAAGGCGAGCGGGCTCGAGAAGGCGACCAAGCCATTGAAGCCGGCAAGAACCCCAAAGGAGACTGCAGGCGCGCCGGAGGCGAAGCCGACGCGAGCGACGAAGGCCCCGAAGCCGTCGACAGCTAAACCTGCGGCGAAGGCGACCAGGGCCCCGGCCGCAGCGAAGTCGCGTCCCATGGCGCCGCCCGGGGCCGAGGCCCGGGTCGCGGACCGCGCGGTCGCCGCGGCGAAGGTTCCGAAGCGGCGGGCGAGGGCCACGCCGTCGACGGCCGGGACAACCGCGGCCGAGCCTGCGGACGGTGGCGCCGACGATGACCTGCT
>JANLYK010000481.1:0-2064 GCA_031365595.1 Chloroflexota bacterium
CGGGATCTCGAAGACGTCCCCCGGGCCGATCTCGAGCTCGGTTCCATCGGTCATCTGGGCGCGGCAGCGACCCGACTGTGCGAGCCGTGCCAGTACCTGACCGACCTTTTGGGCAAGCCCGTCCTCGAACACCTCGTCCACCGGGCGGGGCTCCGGGCGCGAATCATCACCGGCGGCGAGATCGGGCTCGGCGACGCGGTGATCGTCGAGGACTGAGCCACCGTCTCGGACACGGATGCGCGCTCGCCGGTGGTCTGGAGCCGGCCCGGTGCTCCTAGAATGATCGCGGAGGTCCGATGCGTCTTCAGCGACGGCGGTTCAGCGAACCAAGCGACGTGCGAACGATCCCGCGCGGCCGGATCGAGATCGTCGAGCTCGACGATACCGTCGTGGGCCGGATGATTTACGAGCCCGGCTGGCGCTGGTCGGTGGATGTCCAGCCCATCGCGGGCACGCCCACCTGCCAGTACCACCACCTGGGCGTCACGCTGTCGGGTCGCTGCCGCGCCCAGATGACCGATGGAACCGAGCTCGAGATCGGCCCGGGGGACGTCTTCGAGATCCCGCCCGGGCACGATGCATGGGTGGTCGGCGACGTGCCCTGGGTCTCGATCGACTTCGAGGCGATGCGCACCTACGGCAAGGTGCGCGACGACCGCGACGAGCGGATCCTCGCCTCAATCGTCTTCACCGACATCGTCGATTCGACCCTTCGGGCGGCGGCCCTCGGATCCGCCCGCTGGCGCGATCTGATCGGCGAGCACAATCGCAAGGCCGCCGCAGCCGTCGATCGCCATCGCGGCCACGTTGTCAAGACGACCGGGGACGGCGTCCTGGCCCAGTTCGACGGCGCCGAGCGCGCCGTGCGCGGCGCGATCGCGATCCGCGACGCCGCGGCGGATCTGGGCCTCGAGATCCGGGCCGGCGTTCACAGCGGTGAGGTCCAGGTGATCGCCGACGACATCCGGGGGATCGCCGTCCACACGGCGGCCCGGATCATGGCCGAAGCCGGTACGGGCGAGATCCTCGTCTCGGCCACGGTCATGGATCTGATCGAAGGCTCCGGGTTGACCTTCGAGGATGCAGGCATCCGGGAGCTGAAGGGCCTGCACGGTGTCCGCCAGCTGTATCGATTGACCTCGATCCAGAGCGACTGAACCGGCGGTCGTGCCGTGCCGGCGGTTGTGCCGTGCCGGGTCGGCCGGCTCAGCGGCGCCCGCGCGACTCCACTGGCGGCGGGTTGGCAATCAGGATCGGCGCCCCGCGCGGCCCGGTCGCCCACTGGGCGGCGTTGGCGATCACGCGCCGGATCATCGGCTGGTGATAGGTCGGATGGGTCTCATGCCCGGGCCGGAAGTAGAAGATCCGGCCGCGACCCCGGCTCCAGCAGCAGCCGCTCCGGAACACCTCACCGCCCTCGAACCAGCTGATCAGGACGAGCTGGTCCGGGGCCGGGACGTCGAAGGCCTCGCCGTACATCTCCTCTTCGTCGAGGGCGAAGGATTCGCCGAGGCCTTCGGCGATCGGGTGCGATCGATCGACCACCCAGAGGCGTTCGCGCTCGCCGGCTTCGCGCCACGTTAGGTCGGCGGTCGTGCCCATCAGCCGTCGGAAGATCTTCGAGTGGTGGCCCGAGTGCAGGACGATCAAGCCCATCCCGTCGAGGACCCGGCGCTGGACCCGGTCGACGATGGCGTCGTCGACCTCGCCGTGGGCAACGTGCCCCCACCAGGTCAGGACGTCGGTCGCCGCGAGGACCTCCTCGGTCAGGCCGTGCTCGGGCTCGTCGAGGGTCGCGGTCCCCACCTCGAACCCAGCGTCGCGCAGCCCCGCGGCGATCGCGCCGTGGATCCCCTCCGGGTAGATCGCGGCGACGAGTGGATCGGAGCGCTCCTGGCGGTGTTCGTTCCAGATAGTGACCCGGGTCATCGGCCGGCCGCGCCGATCCCGGCCGGTTCGCCCGCCGGCAGCCGCACGACCGCCCCGGCGTTCGCCGCCGACTCGCGGATCGCGTCCCACAGGCGGGCCATCCGGAGGCCGACCTCGGGCGGGCTCGGGTTCGGG
>JANLYK010000498.1:0-13095 GCA_031365595.1 Chloroflexota bacterium
CAGCGCAGGGTGGCGGGTAACGCCCGTCCGTCGTGAGACGAGGACCAGTGCCACAGTGACGATGCCGTCGGCGGCGCAAGCCGGCGACGGAGTGAAACGCGGCAAACTCCACCCGGAGCAAGGCCAAATAGGAGGGCGCAACCCGTCGGGGCAACCCGTCGGGGGAGAGGTGCGCTGCCCAGCCCTCGGGTCGGCCGCACGAGCCGTCGGGTAACCGGCGGCCTAGATGGATGGCCATCCGCGACGGTGCAAGCCGTCGTGACAGAACTCGGCGTACAGACCGCCTCGCTGACGTTTCCCCGGACCGCTTCCCAGCGGTCGACGGACCCAACGTTGCCTGTTTGACGCCCTAGTCTTCGTCGGGGCGGAAGGTATGCGGCGCGGTGCAGGCGTTGCAGATCGGCGTCGCGGCATCGAGGTTGCCCAGCGGAATCGGCAGGCGCCGATCCGGGAGGAGGCACTCGACATCGAACAGGCGCGCCGGACCGCTCTCGATCTGGATCAGGCGGCGGAACGTGCAGCGCTTGATCCGCGACGGCGCGAGCCGGTACGGATCGGGCTCGAGTGCGACGGTCGGGAGCGGCAGGGCCATCGGGCTGGTATGCCTCGTGCTGGGCGAAGCGATCGCGGGCTCGATCTGGCGGCGGAATGTACCACCGCGGCGAACGCTACGGCAACACGCCAAACGTACTAGACTCCGCGCCGTCCATGTCGGTCAAGCGCGGAGGGTCCGTGGGGGACGTTCAGGATGGTGCCGTCACGGGCCGTCGGCGGGCCACATCGGTGGCGGGCCCGTTTCGTTCCGGTCGGGCCGACGACCCCCCGACCATCCAGCCGAGCTGTCGGTTCCTGTTGCGCGAGGCCGAGGACGGCGCCCTGGATCCGGGACTGGTCATCGATCCTGCGAACCGCTGCGTGGCGATGGGCGAACCCGTGCCCCAGTCGAGTCGCCAGCAGGAGCTGGTCTGCCTGAGCGCCGCCCATGTCAACTGTCCGCGCTACCTGCGCGGGCTGCTCATCGCGGGCTCGGAGGCGCCGAAGCCCGTCCGCCAGCCGATGTCGCCGGCCGTGGTCGGCGCCTCGATCATCCTGGTCACGGCACTCGCCGCCTCGTTCGGCTTCCTCATCGTCCGCGGCGGCTTCGACGTCCCGCTCCGGTCGCCGCAGCCGTCGCAGGTCGCGGTCGCTCCGGTGGCATCGCCGAGCCGCACGCCTGGAGCAACCCCCTCGCCGGTTGTTTCGCCATCGCCGAGCCCGAGTCCGACCCCCCAACCCACCCCGACCCCGACGCCGACGCCGACACCGGTCGTCACGCCGGCTCCGACACCGAGACGCACGGCGACTCCGGCCCCCACCAGCGACCGGTACGCGGTGCTGACCAAGTGCCCCAGCCAGTCGGATTGCTGGATCTACGTGGTCCGCTCCGGTGACAACCTGCGGAGCATCGTGAATTGGTTCGGCGTGTCGTACGAGCGGGTCCTCGACATGAACCCCGATCTGGGCAACCCGGCCAGGCTTCGACCCGGCTACCGCCTCCGGATTCCGACTCCGACGCGGTAGCTGCCCGGGCGACACAGGCTCGCCCCTCCTCCCCAGAGATCGCCCCTCCTCTCCTCGGGGCTCGACTGCGCGCTCAGCGAGCGCTGTGACGGCCGACCCTACGGGGGACGGGCTCGAACGGCGCGAATCGGGCCGTCCAGCCTCCGAATTGCGCGGTTGACGTGCAGGCCGACGTCTGACGGCGCAGCCGGCCGTCCTGGCGCCCAGTCAGCGCGCCATGGCGGCGCGGATCGTCCCGGCGCGTGGCCCGCGCCGTTTGCACGAGGCCGCCCACGAAGGCTCCACGAAAGCCTCGACGCCCACCCGGACCTCGTGCGATTTGACCATTGACGCGCCGTCCCTGCGCGCTATCATGCCCTGAAGTGGTGTGAAGTGGTCCAAAGTGGGGAACACAGAGCGTCACCTCCGCGCCGCGACGCACGCCACGCCGCACGCCACGACCAGGCATCGACCCGAACAGTGGGGAAGCCCAAACGGTGTTCACCGGCGAGTACCGGCACTCGGTGGACGACAAGGGACGGCTCGCCGTCCCCTCGCGATTCCGCGCCCAGCTGGACGCGGGTCTCGTCGTCTCGCGCTGGCTCGATTCCTGCCTGGCGATCCACACGAAGGCCGGCTGGGACGCGCTCGCCGAGAAGGTCGCCCAGCTGCCGATCACCGATGCCAACGCCCGCCGCTTCTCGCGCTTCATCTTCGCCGGCGCCTCGGAGACGACCCTGGACGGCCAGGGCCGTGTCCTCGTCCCGGGCTATCTCCGGGACATGGCCGGGCTGACGTCCGAGGCCGTCGTCGTCGGCTCCCGCGATCACGCCGAGATCTGGGCTCCCGCCACATGGGAGACCTACCGCCGCGAGCTCGAGGACCCGGCCGCGCTGGCCGAGGCGATCGAGGGCCTCGGGATCTAGGCAGGCCGTTCGCCGGGCACGTCGCCCGCCGGACGCACGACATGCGCTTCCAGGATCCGCTCGGGATCCGTCGTCAACGGTTGGAGGAGAGATGAAGGAAGGGCACCTGCCGGTGCTGGTGGAGGAGGTCATGTCGATGCTCGCGCCTGCTCCCGGCAGCCTTCAGATCGATGCCACGGTCGGCGGCGGTGGGCACACCGAGCGGATCCTGGAGGCGACCGACCCTGATGGCCGCCTCCTCGGTCTCGATGCCGATGGGGCGGCCATCGCCAGAGTCGACGACCGGCTCCGGCCGCGCTTCGGCGACCGACTTGTCCTGCGCCAGGCCAACTTCCGGGAGCTCCGCGCCGTCGCTCCAGAGTCCGGCTTCGGGGCGGTCGACGGAATGCTGTTCGACCTCGGGCTGTCCAGCTTCCAGCTCGTCGACGTGGAGCGCGGCTTCGGCTTCCGGGCCGGTGGCCCGCTCGACATGCGCTTCGACACGACACGCGGCGTCCCGGCCGCCGAGCTCCTCGCGACGCTCGACCGGATGGAGCTGTCGGCCCTGTTCAAGCGCTACGGCGAGGAGCCCCAGGCGAATCGGATCGCGAACGCGATCGTGGCCGCTCGGGCAACCGCCCCGGTGTCCACAGCCGAAGAGCTGGCCTCCCTGGTCGAACGCGTCGCGCCGGGCAATCCCCGGAGCCCGCGATCTCGCCGGATCCATCCCGCGACTCGGGTCTTCCAGGCCCTCCGGATCGCGGTCAACGCCGAGCTCGACGCGCTCCAGGATGCCCTGTCGGCCGCGATCGACCTGCTTCGGCCGGGGGGCCGGATCGTCGTCCTGAGCTACCACTCGCTCGAGGACCGGATCGTCAAGCGTTTCTTCGCCTCGGAGCGGCGCGGCTGCGTCTGCCCGCCCGAGGTCCCGGTCTGCGTCTGCGGCAAGAACCCGCGTCTGCGTCTCGTGACCCGCCCGTCCCTGACGCCATCGGCCGACGAGATCGCCGCCAACCCTCGAGCCCGGAGCGCCCGCCTGCGGGCCGCCGAACGCCTCGCTGCCTGAGCCGCCCCCATCCATCGGTCACAGAAGAGAGGAGGAGTCACCGTGAGCAAGCGACACCAGTCCAGCCGCCGCCGGTCGTACGGTCGTCGTCAGCACGAGCTGCACGAGCGCGAGGGCAACCGCCGAGGCCAGCTGTCCGAGGAGCTCGACCTCGACGGCTTCGGCGCCTCCTCGCAGACCGATCCGCTCGCCTTCCACGACCCGCGCGCGCCGCGTATCCGTTTCGCGATCGGGGAGTAGATGGCGGTCTACTCGGGGGCGCGCCCTCGCTCCTCGTTCCTGCCCCAACGCTCGCGCGTCGTCGATGCGCCGACCCTGCCGCGCCGGCGCGTCCGCGGTGCCGTCCGTGCCCGGCGCCGGACGAATCGCATGCCGATCATTCTCGGCGGCATCGTGTTGACCTTCCTGCTCGCGTTCTTCTCGCTGGCCCAGACCGTCCGCGTCTCGGCCACGGGCTACGACCTCTCCCGGCTCGGGGCCGAGCGCGACGAGCTGCTTGTCCGCAAGCAGGAGCTCATGACCGATCTCAACCGCCTCGGCCAGGAGCCGGCCGTTCGAAAGCTGGCGATCGATGCCGGCCTGACCCAGCTGTCGACGCCGATCGTCGTCGGCGGACGCTGATCGGCCCACCGAGCTGATGGGTCGCACCGATTCGCGCCGCCGCGCCCTGGTCCTGCTCGTTACGTTCGCCGTGGTCGGCTCGGCCCTGTTCGCGCGCCTTGCCTACTGGCAGGTGAGCCAGCGCGATCGCCTCGCCGACGAGGCCTTCCAGCAGACGACAGTCCGCGAGCAGACCCCGAGCCGACGCGGCGACATCTACGACCGTTCGGGTGTCGTCGTCCTGGCCACCACGATCGAGCGCGAGCGCCTGATCGCGACCCCGTCCCAGATCACGCCGATTCGCCGGCAGGAGGTCGCGGACGCCCTCGTCAAGATCCTGGGCCTGAGCGGCGAGGACGCCGACCAGCTGATCGCGCGGGCGACGTCCGAGCGCAAATACGTGGTCCTCGCGAGAGCCCTCGACACCGCGACCACGGCCCGGATCCGGGCCGCGATCGCAAGCAAGGAGATCCAGGCGGTCGCCCTCGAGCCCGAGCCGGTCCGCGTCTACCCGCAGCCCGGCGGGGGCCCCGGTACGACCCTGGCGGCCAAGGTGCTGGGCTTCGTGAACCGCGAGGGAGTCGGCCAGTACGGTGTCGAACAGTTCTACCAGGTCCAGCTCGCCGGCCGCCCGAAGGTCGTCCAGGCCCAGCGCGACATGGGCGCCCGGATGATTTCGGATACCGCGGTCGTCAAGGAGCCGGGATCGCCGGGCGAGGACCTGCGCCTGACGATCGACGCCGGGCTGCAACTCGCGGTCGAGCAGGAGGTCCTCGCTGCGTGGGGCGCCGACAAGGCGAAATCGGTCTCGGCGGTCGTGATGAACCCATACAACGGCGAGATCCTGGCCGAGGCCAGCTATCCCTCGTATGACGGCAACAATTACGCCGCGATCGCGGCCACCGATCCGTCGCGCTTCATCGACCCGGTGGTGAGCGCGGCCTACGAGCCGGGGTCGGTGTTCAAGATGCTCACCGCGGTCGCCGCCCTCGAAAGCAAGAAGGTCACGATCAAGACCAGGATCAACGACACGGGCACGCTCAAGCTCGATGGCGGACGGACCCGGATCGACGATGCCGATCGCAAGGCCAGGGGCTGGATGAGCTTCGAGGACGCCCTGGCCTGGTCGCGCAACGTCGTGTTCGCCAAGGCCGCGCTCGGGCTCGACAAGAACGTCACGACTGCCTCGACGATCCTCCACGGGACGTGGGACCGATTCGGGTTCGGCAAGGCGACCGGCGTCGACCTCGGGGCGGAGGCGAAGGGCATCGTCCACGATCCCGCGAGCCGGACCTGGCGCCAGATTGACCTCGCGAACGGTGCGTTCGGCCAGGGCATCGCAGTGACCCCGATCCAGCTGGCGACGGCCTACTCGACGATGCTCAATGGCGGTCTTCGAATCCAGCCTCACATCGTGAAGGCGGTCGGGGTGGTCGAGCGCGAGGTCGTCACCGGCGAGCAGGTGATCAGCGGCAGTCTGTCGCGGACGCTCACAGGGTTGATGAAGCACGTCGTGGCCACGGTCCCGTTCTATGCCGATCGGACCTTGATCAAAGGCTACGAGGTCGGGGGCAAGACCGGCACGGCCCAGATCTGGAACCCACAGGCCAACGGCGGGCGCGGCGGCTGGAAGGTCAACATCTTCAACTACTCGTTCATCGGCTACATCGCCCGCCAGGCCGGTCGCCCTGATCTCGTGATCGCCGTCCGGATCGAGGAGGGCAGACCGACCGTCGCCAAGGTTGGCCAACTCGAGATGCCGGTCATGTCCTTCGAGCTGTTCTCGCGGATCGCCCATGACGCGATCACCACGCCCGACATTCTCGCCGACCGGCCGCTGTCGCCCGACAGCACGACTGCCGACCGGTGATCGGGACCGATGCGACAATGACCCTCGTGACCGATCGCCGAGCGCCCGCCGATCCCGACGCCGGCCTGACCGCCGACGAGCTCGTCGCTCTCGTCGATGGGCTGTTCGTCAGCCGATCAGACCGGCCGATCCTCGGCGGCGCGGTGGATTCGCGATCGGTCGAGTCGGGCAACCTGTTCATCGCGCTGCCCGGCGAGCGGGCCGACGGCCACGCCTTCATCGCCGCGGCGTTGTCCGCGGGCGCGGCTGGCGTCCTGGTCTCGCAGCCGGTCGACGACGCGATCCTCGCCGGCCGGGATGCGACCGTCGTTCGAGTTGCCGACCCGTTGCGCGCTCTGCACGCGGTCGCGACGGCCTGGCGCGACCGGTTCGACCCGCTCGTGATCGGGATCACCGGCTCGATCGCCAAGACCTCGACGAAGGAGGCAGTCGCGACGGTCCTCGGAGCGGCGATGCCGACGCTCCGCAACGAGGGCAACCTGAACAACGAGATCGGCCTGCCGCTGACCGTCCTGCGCCTGCGCGCGGAGCATCGTGCCGCCGTCCTCGAGATGGGCATGTACGTCGGCGGCGAGATCGCCGAGCTCGCCCGGATCGGGCGGCCGGAGATCGGGATCGTGACCGCGGTCCAGCCCGTCCACCTGTCGCGGATCGGGACGATCGAGGCGGTCGAGCGGGCCAAGGGCGAGTTGATCGAGGCACTGCCCGACGACGGGGTCGCGATCCTCAACGCCGACGACGAACGGGTCCGCAGGATGAGCTCCCGGACCCGGGCGCGCTCGATGACCTACGGATTCGCGGACGACGCCGATGTCCGGGCGATGGACGTCGTCTCGCACGGGCCCGATGGGATGAGCTTCGAGCTAGCCGCGGCGGGCGGGCGGCTGCCGGTCCGGATTCCGGCCCTCGGCCGGCTCGCAGTCCACAACGCGCTCGCCGGCTCGGCCGCCGGCTTGGCCGCGGGCCTGCGACCCGATGCGATCGTGGCCGCCCTCGCGACCGGCTGGAACGCCCCCCATCGCGGCGAGCTCGTCCGAGCGGGCGGCGTCACGATCGTCGACGACAGCTACAACGCGTCGCCCGGCTCGGTTGCCGCGGCGCTCGAGCTGCTGGCCGGGATGCCGGGCCGGCGGATCGCGGTGCTCGGTGCCATGCGCGAGCTCGGCGATGGCCACGAAGCCGGCCATCGCCGCAGCGGCGCCGACGCCGCCGTCGTGGTCGATCGACTCGTCGTGGTTGGCGACGAAGCGGCGGGAATCGCCGCCGGGGCCATGGCCGCCGGTCTTGACCGCAGCGCGGTCGTCCAGGTCGCTGACCGGGACGCGGCCCGCGACCTGCTCCTCGACGAGCTCCGACCCGGCGACGTCGTCCTGGTCAAGGCCTCGCGGGGCGTCGAGCTCGACCTCCTCGTGGACGAGCTCCGGGCCCGGCTCGATGGGGCCGCCCGTGCCGACCGTGCCGAGGCGGCGCGATGACCGTCGAGCTGATCCAGGGTCTGCTCCTGGCCTTCGCGATCGTCGTGATCCTGATGCCGCCGTACATCCGGCTCCTCCAGGCGACCGGGTTCACCAAGCAGATCCGGATCGAGGGCCCCGACAGCCACCAGGTCAAGCACGGGACGCCGACGATGGGCGGGGCGCTGATCATCACCGTCGTCGTCGCGCTGTACCTGCTGCTGCGCTGGCCGCCCGAGGGCGGCATCTACGCCCCGCTGGGAGCGCTCGCCGGGGTCGGCCTGCTCGGCGCGTTCGACGACTACCTGAACGCGAAGACCGGGGAAGGGATCAAGGTCCGCCAGAAGCTCCTCTGGCAGGTCGTGTTCGCATTCGCCGCCGCGTTCCTGATCCAGCGGACGTACCAGATCGATCAGATCGCCGTCCCGTTCGTCGGCGCCGTTCACATCGACCCGTCGATCTACGTCTTGTTCGCCGCGTTCGCGATCATCGCCGCCAGCAACGGCGTGAACATCACCGACGGCCTCGACGGGCTCGCGGGCGGGACCCTCGTCTTCGCCTTTGTCGCGTTCCTCCTCGTCGCTCTCCTCAATGTCCCGGCCCAGCCGAACCTCGCGTTCCTGTGCGCGCTGGTGATCGGCGCGCTCCTCGGGTTCCTGTGGTTCAACGTCCACCCGGCCCAGATCTTCATGGGCGATTCGGGGTCGCTGGCGCTGGGCGCGACGCTGGCCGTGATCGCGCTGATCACCGGCCAGATCCTTGTCCTGCCCCTGATCGGGCTGATCTTCGTGATCGAGACCGCCTCGGACATCATCCAGATCGGCTACTTCAAGCTGAGCGGCGGCAAGCGAATCTTCCGGATGGCCCCGCTCCACCATCATTTCGAGCTGGCCGGCTGGGACGAGGAGAAGATCACCCTCCGCTTCTGGATCGTCGGCATTCTCGCCGGGCTGCTCGGGGTCACCCTCTTCCTCGCCTCGATCGACCAGCTGGCGTGACGGCGCCGATGACGACCGACCGGCCGATCGACGCCAGCGCCGACGGCCCACTCGACCCTGACGCGCTCACGATGGACTCCGTCCGGGCAGGCGTCCTGCGCGACCGCGAGATCACCGTCCTGGGCTTTGCCCGGAGCGGGATCGCCCTGGCCCGCTTCCTCGTGGATGCGGGGGCCCGGGTCACGGTCCACGACGGGCGGCCCGAAACTGAGCTCGGCGGCGCGCTCGACCAGCTGGAGGGGCGCGCGATTCGCCTGCTGGCCGGGCCGGACGTGGATCCAACGACGGCCTGGGCGGACGCCGCGCTGGTGACGACCTCACCCTCGATCAACCCGGACTACCCGACGACCGAGCCGCGCCTAAGGGATGCACTGCGGGCGCTCGTCGACGCGCGACGCGGCGGGGATCCGAGCGCGCCGGCCCTGATCTCCGAGCCGGACCTGTTCCTGCGCCTGTGCCCGGCTCCGACGATCGGCGTCACGGGCACGAAGGGCAAGACGACCACGTCTTCGCTCCTTGCCGCCCTCCTTGCCGGGGACCCGTCGCACCCGGTCGTGCTCGGCGGGAACATCGGGATCCCGCTCGTGGAGCGCCTGCCCGAGCTGACCCCCGAGCACAGGGTCGTGATCGAGCTGAGCGAACTCCAGCTCCCGACCCTGTCGCGGGGCACCACCGTCGCGGTCTACACCAACGTCACCTCGGATCATCTCGACCGGCACGGATCGCTGGCCGGCTACCGGGCGGCGAAGCGGCGCTTGGCCGAGCTGGTCGACCCCAACGGTGCGCTCGTCCTGAACGCGGACGACCCGGTGGTGACCGCCTACGCCGGGCTCGGAACCGCGCCCTCGACCCTGTATCGCCAGGAGCGCCCGATGGCCGGCGGCGTCGGCGTGGTCGACGGCTGGATCGTGGCCGCGGGTGTCGTCCGCCTGCCGCTGGCCGGGGGCGGAGCCGCCGCGACGGGTCCGGGCGGCCGGATCCTGCCGGTCGGCGAGCTCGCGATCCCGGGCCGGCATAACGTCTCGAATGCGCTCGCCGCGGTCAGCGCCGCGCTCCTGTTCGGGGTGGCGCCGGACGCGATCCGGCGGGCCGCGGCCGAGTTCACCGGCGTCGAGCACCGGCTCGAGTCGGTCGGGCTGATCGACGGCGTCCGGTTCGTGAACGACTCGCAGGGGACCCAGCCGGATGCGGTGATCGCGGCCCTGCGCGCTTTCGACGGGCCGCTGGTCCTGATCGCCGGCGGACGCGACAAGGGGATCGAGCTCGATGAGCTCGCCGGGGTCGTCGCCGAGCGGGCGATCGCCGCGGTCCTGATCGGGGAGAGCGGACCGGATCTTGGCGCGCGCTTCGGGGCGGCCGGCCTGGCCCGGACGGAGCAGACCGCCTCGCTCGACGAGGCGGTCCGGATCGCCGACGGCATCGCCCGGGAGCGGCTTGCCGCCGGGGACCAGGAGCCCGCGACCGTGCTGCTCAGCCCCGCCGCGGCCTCGTTCGACATGTTCGTGGACTACGCGGCCCGAGGCCGGGCGTTCAAGGAGGCCGTGGCCGCGATCGCGGCCGAGCGACGAACAGGGAGGCCCGCATGAGCGACGCCCGGAGCGCTCGCCTGCCCCGGACCCGCGCTGCCGCCGGTGGTCCGGGCCGGTCGAGATCCGTCGCCAGCCCCACCGTCCGCGGCCTGACGCCAGCCGGAGCCGGGCGACTCGAGAAGGTCGAGGGCGATGGGCCGCGCGGGCGGAATCCCGGCCGCCAGAACGCGACCGTGCTCCAGCGCGACCGCCACCAGGCCGACTTCGCGATCCTCGTCATCGTCGTCGCGCTCACGGCGATCGGGATCCTGATGGTCTACTCGAGCTCGGCGATGAAGGCCTACATCGCGACCGACGACACACTCTCGACCGTCGGCCCGCAGATCGCGTGGGCCGGTCTCGGGCTGATCGCAATGTTCGCGATGATGAAGGTGGACTATCGCTACCTGCGCTTCGTGTCGGTGGCGATGTACGTCGGCGGGCTGGTCCTGCTGGTCCTCGTGCTCGTCCTGCCCACGACGGGACCGGTCCGGGCGATCTCGGTCGGTGGCTCGGCCCGCTGGCTCCAGCTCGGGCCATTGCCGGCCGTCCACCCGGCCGAGTTCGCGAAGTTGGCGATGATCGTGTACCTCGCCCACTGGGCGGCCAAACGCGGGACCCGGATCAAGTCGTTCTGGGGCGGCACGATCCCGTTCCTCGTGATCCTCGTTCCATTCGTGGCCCTCGTCTTCAAGGAGCCCGACCTCGGAACCACGATGGTCATCGGACTGACCGGCGTCACGATGTTCTTTCTGGCGGGCGGCAGCCTGATCCATCTCGCGGCGATCGGGTTCGCGGCGTTCATGGCCCTCGTCGTCGTCGGCCTGCGGGCCTACCAGCTGACCCGGATCCGGACGTGGCTCAATCCATGGTCCGATCCACTCGGAGCCGGCTTCCACACGATCCAGGGACTGCTGGCCCTTGGGCTCGGCGGGATCCTCGGGGCGGGCCTCGGCGAGAGCCGCCTCGCCGGCGGGCTGTTCCTGCCCAACGCGAGCAACGACTACATCTTCGCGATCATCGGCGAGGAGTTCGGGCTGATCGGGGCCGGCGTCGTGATCGTGCTGTTCGTCGCCCTGGCCTACTCTGGCATCCGCGTGTCGCTGGCCGCCCCCGACACGTTCGGGGCGCTCCTCGCGGCCGGAATCACCGCCTGGCTGTGCATCCAGGCGTTCATCAACATCGGCGTCGTCGTCGCGCTCATCCCGGTGACCGGCATCACGTTGCCGTTCATCAGCGCCGGCGGCTCGTCGCTGACCATCAGTCTCGCGGCCGTCGGCGTCCTGCTGTCGATCTCGCGCGAGACCGTCGAACGAGGAACATGGAACGATGCGGCTGCTGATCGCCGGGGGCGGGACGGGCGGGCATATCTACCCGGCCCTCGCCGTGGCCCGGTCGCTGCGCGAGCGACCCGACCGACCGAGCGCGCCTGAGCTCGTCTGGCTCGGGGGCCATCGCGGCCTCGAGGCGGACCTCGTGCGCGACGCGGGCATCCGGGTGCGCCGCCTCGCCCTGCGCTCGCTGCGGACGGTCGAGCTGAACGTTCACGCCGTCCTCGACCCCGTCCGCCTGGCGCTGTCCGTCCCGCAGGCGGCCGCAATCCTCGCTGCGGAACACCCAGCCGCGATCCTGACGACCGGCGGCTACGTGTCGGTGCCGGTCCTGATGGCCGCGGCGCCGCTCCGGATCCCGGTCGTGCTCTGGGAGGGTAACGCGATCCCGGGCCGGGCCGTGCGCATGACGGCCCGTTTGGCGGATGTCCTCGCGGTCTCGTACGAGGCCGCGGGTCGAGCGTTGTCCGGCGCCGGCGCCCCGACGTTCGTGACCGGAACGCCGATCCGGGACGTCGGGGCGATCGACCGCGCCGCGGCTCGAACCCGGCTTGACCTGCCGCCGGACGCGCCCACGATCCTGATCTTCGGCGGCTCGCAGGCCGTTCGCCGGTTCAATGCCGCGGTCGCCGCTGCGCTACCCCGGCTCGTCGAGCGCGTCCACGTGATCCACGTCAGCGGGGAGGCGGGCTACGCCGCCGCGCTGACCGCTCGCGAGCAGCTCCCGGCCGACGTCCGCGGCCGCTACCGACCCTATCCGTTCCTGCGCGACGAGATGCTCGCGGCCCTCGTCGCGACCGACCTCGTTGTCGGACGGGCCGGGTCGTCGACGATTGCGGAGGTCACCGCCCTCGGCATCCCCGCCGTCATCGTCCCGTATCCACACGCGGCGGGCCACCAGGGCGCGAACGCCGAGATCCTCGCCGAGGCCGGCGCTGCACGGATCGTGGCCGACGAGGACTTCGACGCCGAGGCGCTCCTGGCGGCGGCGGACATCCTATTCGACGAGCCCACCCGGGCGGCGATGGCCGCCGCCTCGCGCGAGTTCGGGCGGCCGGGCGCCGCCGAAGCGATCGCGGCCCTCGTCCTGGCGCTCGCCGAGCGGCGGCCCCTGCCGGCGATCGAGACGATCGAGGCGATCGCCCGCGGTGAAGCTTCGTGAGCGCCTCGGACGCAGCGCCGACGGTCACCACGACCGCCCCGATCGCCGACCCGGCACCCTTCGACCCGATCGCGATCGGGACCGCGATCCAGCGCCGGATCGGGGTGAAGACCTCGCGCGACGAACCGCTCGGGCGGTTCACGACGATGCGCGTCGGCGGACCGGCGGATCTCTTCGCGACCGTCCACAACCTCCACGAGCTGCGCGCGATCGTCCGGTTCGCACGGGCGCGCTCGATCCCGCTGACGATCCTGGGCCGGGGCAGCGACGTGGTGATCGCCGACGCCGGGATCCGCGGCCTCGTCGTCCAGAACCGGGCCGAGGGCTCGACGGTTGACGGAGACCGGTACATCGTCGAGTCGGGCCAGGCGATGGCCCGGGCCGCGACGGAGACCCAGAAAGCCGGCCTGAGCGGGCTCGAGTTCGGGCTCGCGATCCCGGGCACCGTCGGCGGCGCGGTGTGGGCCAACGCCGGCGCCCACGACGGGGACATCGCCGGGATCCTCGAGACCGCCGACGTCCTTCTCGCCGACGGGACGGAGGCTCGCCTCACCCCCGCGGAGCTGGACTTCCGGTATCGCGACAGCCGCCTGAAGCACCAC
>JANLYK010000506.1:0-3662 GCA_031365595.1 Chloroflexota bacterium
TCCATCTGTACCTCCCCGTCCGTCGTCACGCCTCGCGCGACGCGGAGGATGATGTGCGCGAATCCGGTGTCGTCACGTCGGGAACGGCGACATCGACCGATGGGCCGGTCGTGGGCGGTGACGAACGCCGGGTGCCTGGACAGGCGCCACTCAGAGCGACGCTGGTTTGAAATCTGGGCCTAGCCTACTACGGCCCGGCCAGTCGAGCCGAGGCCGGTTGCGGTCCGGTTGCAAACTCTGAACCTTCGCGCCCGTGCGACGGTATCGAGCGCGTCGGGTTGCCCCGGGAGGCAGGGCGCCAATTGGGCGGTTCCGCGGGGCCTGGCTGCCCGAGATCGGCGGGCGACGGCCGATGAGACCCCGGCTGTTCCGCGGATGGTCAACGACGGGACGTCGGAGCAGGGTTGAGGGTGGACCTCGCAACACGAAAAAGCGGCGCCGCGATCCGCTCGCGACGCCGCTTGAAGACTCGAGGTCAGCCCCCGTGGGCCTTGGCGTGGTTCGCCTTGCGCCCGGCACGAGCCGCATCCCGGGCGGCCTTCGCCTCGTCCCGTGCCGCGGCGCGAGCGGCCTTCGCCTCGTCCCGTGCCGCGGCGCGAGCGGCCTTCGCCTCGTCCCGTGCCGCGGCGCGAGCGGCCTTGGCGGCATCCTGGGCGGCCTTGTCATGGGCCGCCTCGCTGACGGCGCCGCCGTGGTTGCAGTTCTTGCCCCCGATGGCGTCCGACTTGGCCACCTCCAACACGGCCGTGCCGTGGGCGTTCGCCGCCGGCTCGTCCGCGACGACGGCCTCGTCGGCATTCACCTCGGTCTCGGTCTCCGTCACGGGAGCCGCGACCGCCTCGGTCGCCTCGCACTCGGTCGGAGTCGCGTCGGCGGTCTCCTCGGCGTCCTCGGTCTCATCGGCCGCATCGTCGTTCGCGACCGAGCTCACGTAGCCGCCGTGGTTGCAGTTCGTACCACCGGTCCGGTCGCTGTGGGCAGCCTCGGGGACAGACACCGTGCCGTCCGCGTTGGTGTCGACGGCGGCCGCAGCGGAGGCTTCGGCCTCGGCGTTCGCCTCGACGAGCCCTTCCTGGCAGTCGTCGTCTGTCCCGTTGCCGTCGACATCCTCGAACGTCGCGGTCGTGTCGACGACCACCGGGGCCGCCGCGTCGGGAGCGGTCAGGGCCGTGACCAGCGTCGCGGCGGCGACCATGCCGGTCAGCGCGAACACGAGGACGATCGCGCCGCCTCCGGCCAGACCGCCCGTCCAGAGTCGTTTCAACATCGATTGTGACCTCGCCTGCGTTGTGGGTGGATGAGTGCTCGAAGGCATGCGCCGTCGGGGACGACCGTCCCGACCACAGGATCGCGTCTCGATGCACAGGTGCGACCCCGTACCTTGGTCGGGCGCCGCGTCGGCAGGCGTGTGTGCCGTGGCCGTCTGGGTGCCGTACGGGCTGGTTGGTCGCGGTCTGGTGCGGTGCGAGTCGGCACCGGCGCTTCAGGCGTCATCCACCGCCGTCTCGTCCGCTGCGGAAAGCAAGGCCGCGGCGACCATGCGACAGGTCTCCGGATCAAAGCCGTTGCGGGCCAGGAGCGCATAGGCGCGCTGGCGGCGCTGGCGGGGATCGTCGACGCGGGCAAGCGAGCGTTCGTGGCGGGCAAGCAATCGCTCCGCGGCCGCGAGGTCCGGACCCTGCCCGTCGTCGCCCGGCTCGGAGGCGGCACGCCGCTCCTCGAGGAGCTCGTTGACGATCGAGCGATCGACGCCTTTCAAGGACAGCTCGCGGCGGAGGGTAATCTCGCCGCGTGGCCGGGCCCGATCGCGGGACTCCAGCCACGCTCGCCCGAAGGCCTCGTCGTCGAGCATGCCGAGCTCGCCGAGGCGAACGATCGCGCCATCGATGAGTTCCGCGTTGTAGCCCGCCCGGGAGAGGCGTCGCCGGACCTCTGCGACAGATCGCGATCGCGCCTCGAGGAACCGCGCCGCCGCCTCGAGGACGACGGCGGGGTCGTCGATGGCGGCCTTCGCCGCGCGCCGCTCGGCGAAGCTCGGCTTCGACCGCCGCTCCGCCACGGTCTACTCGGCCTCGGAGATGCCCTCGACCGGGAGATCGACTTCCTTGATCTTGCCCCGGATCTTCGCATCGATGATCGCTGCGATGTCGGGGTTGGCCCGCAGGAAGTCCTTGGACGCCTCGCGACCCTGGCCGAGCCGCGTCTCCTCGAAGTTGAACCAGGCACCGGTCTTGCTGACGACGCTCATCGCGACGCCGACGTCGAGCAGGCCGCCTTCCTTGGACACGCCCTCGCCGTACATCACGTCGAACTCGGCGACCCGGAACGGCGGCGCGACCTTGTTCTTCACGACCTTGATCCGGACCCGGTTGCCGACCGACTCGGTGCCGGTCTTGATCGTCTCGATCCGGCGGATGTCGAGCCGGACCGACGCGTAGAACTTGAGGGCGCGACCACCCGGCGTCGTCTCGGGGTTGCCGAACATGACGCCGATCTTCTCGCGCAGCTGGTTGGTGAAGATGAGCGACGTGTTCGAACGCGACACGGCCCCGGTCAGCTTGCGCAGAGCCTGGCTCATCAGCCGCGCCTGGATGCCGACGAAGCTGTCGCCCATCTCGCCTTCGATCTCGGCCCGTGGCACGAGCGCGGCGACCGAGTCGAGGACGACGCAATCGATGCCGCCCGAGCGGATCAGGGTCTCGGTGATCTCGAGCGCCTGCTCGCCGGTGTCCGGCTGGCTGACCAGGAGCTCATCGACGTTGACGCCACACGCCCGGGCATAGGCCGGGTCGAGGGCATGCTCGACGTCGATGAATGCGGCCACGCCTCCCCGGCGCTGGGCCTCGGCGATGACGTGCTGGCAGATCGTGGTCTTGCCCGACGACTCCGGGCCGAAGATCTCGGTGATCCGGCCCCGCGGGATGCCGCCGACGCCGAGGGCCAGATCGAGCGCGATCGAGCCGGTCGGGATCACGTCGATCGCCTGGATCGAATGCGACCCGAGCTTCATGATCGAGCCGGTCCCGAACTGCTTCTCGATCGCGGCAACCGCGGCGGTCACGGCCTTGCCGCGCTCCGCCTGGGCCCGCTCGCTGGCCTTGTCGCCGGTCGCCGACTTGTCGCTGCCGTTCCGCTCGTCCGCGGCCCGCTCGCCGATCATCGCCATGGGTTCGTCACGCTCCTGTCCTGTGGTCCTGGACCGACAGGTCGCGCTCCCGGGCGAGACCTCGGGTGGTCAACCCTCGTCGGTGTCTTCCTCTTCGCGGACCGGCTTTTCCTTGCGCGGCTTCCGGATCAGCTCCGCCTGTGCCGGCGGGGCCTCCGAAAGGGACGTCAGCTTGGGCAAACCGGACTTGTCCTTCGGCTTCTTCTTCTGTTCCTTCTTGGGTCGATCTCGAGAAGCCATCGATGTGCCTCCGGCTTGGATTGCAGGCTAGCGACTGACCATTCACGCGGACTGCACCGCGACTTCACTGGCGCTCAACCGGCCGGCGCGCGCGGCCAGATTCGGCAGTTCGGCAGGGAAGGTTCCGGACCGGATCGCGGTCCGGATCCTGAGCATGAAGTCTAGGGTGAAGGTCAGGTTGTGACAAGTCGCCAGGCGATACGCGAGGAGCTCCTTGGCTCGGAAGAGATGGGCCAGATAGGCCCTCGAGAAGGTC
>JANLYK010000566.1:0-10661 GCA_031365595.1 Chloroflexota bacterium
GACGATCCGGATCGTGCGGGTCGCCACCGTCGACCAGTGGAGCCGGTACGCGACCCGGCGCGGCAGCGGCGTGGCCGAGTACAGATCGATCGTGGCCTTCAGGACGCCGTTCACGTAGATCGCGGCCTTGCCCTCGTTCGGTCCCTTGGCCGAGATCCACGAGAAGTCGCGGCCGCTGAAGGTGTAGCTCGCAGCGGCACCGCGCGAGCCCGTCCGATGCGATGCGCCGCCGAGGGCCGTGCTGCTCGCAGCCGTCGTCCACGCTCCCGAGTACTTCACCGCGGCGTTCGCGTCGGAGCCGAGGACGACCTTGAAGGTCGGGCCATACTTCCAGCCGCCGACGAGGCCGGCCTTGTCGGTGGCGCGAACGCGGAACCTCAGCGTGGACCCCGGCCTCGCGTCGACCCCGACCACCTTCGCGGTCGGGCTGGGCAGGGCGACCCCCGTCCAGACCCCTCCGTTCAGGCTGCGCTGGAGCTGGTACGACTTGATCCCCCAGCCCTTGTCCGAGCCGGACCACTTGATGGCCAGCCGCACGTTCGTCGACGAGACGCTCGTGGTTCCGAGCTGCTGGATCGGGGCGCTCGTCACCGGCGCCGTCGTGTCGCGGTAGCGCGCGGGAGGGTCGTAACACGCGCTGATCGTGTACGTGCGCGTCGGGCCCCCGTTCCAGCAGACGGTGATGTGGCCCGCGATCTTCGGGGTGAAGGTGAACACCGAACCCCCGCTCTTGAATTCGGGGTGGTCGATGTACTGGACGGACCACACGTCGGTCGACAGGATCGTGGCGCCGGCGAGGGCGAACGCCCGATACGTGGCCGGGACCCCCACGATGAGCTGGTAGACGTCGGGCAGGACGTAGACCATCGGCAGGTTCGAGTACGTGATGGAGCGACTCGTCGAGTCCACGGCCGGCCTCACGGCCGTCGGATCCCCCGGATGGCCACCGATCATTGCCCGGATGCCGGTCTCGTTGCCCATGTCGGCGGTGAAGCTGACGAGAAACTGGCGCAACGGAACCCACGGGATCGTGACCGTCCAGGGCCCGCAATATCCGCCGCTCAGCGGGCCACTGATCGTGATTCCACCAAAGGTGTCGTTTCGGGTTCCTTCGTAGAGCGATGCGTCATCGCCCCAGTAGAGCTCCCACCAGCAGACCGTTCCAGCGGGGTACACGAGACCGGCGGGCACCGTCGGCGTGAACGTGACCTGGTGGCCGGTCCGGACGTCACCGGAGACTGCGATGGTGACCAGGCCGGGAAGCGCGTTCAGCGTCGCGCTGGCGCTCGCCGACCAGAGGCCCGCGGCATTCTGGACCTGCGCCGAGACCGTTCGCGCACCCATCATCGGGCTCCCACCAGCCGCCGGGTCGAAGAGCGGCCAGTCGACGACCATGGGATTGCCGTCCGGGGCGGTAAATGGAGCTCCCCAGGCGCCGGCTCCCGTCCGGAAGCGGATCGCCGTGATCGGACTCCCGTCGTCCCATGCGTTCTGGACCCCGACCGGGGTCAACTCGTCGCCGAGATCGGCGTCTGGCCCGAATGTCAGTTGACCGATGTTCGGCACGGTCGTGTCGATCTGAACGGTCGCGTCGGCCGACGTGGCGTTGCCGGCCGCATCGCGCCAGCTCACGCCGATCTGCCACAGGCTCGGTTGCGGGAGGGTCAGGGTGACGGTGGCTGCGTAGGGGATGGTGCTGACCAACTCGCCGTTCCGGAAGATCTGGAGCGTCTCGACGCCGACATCATCGGTCGCCGGCACGTGCAGGGTCAGCGTGAGCGACGAGGAGTACCCGCTGCCACCTCCGATCGTGAGCGTTCCCTGCGGCGGCGTCACGTCATCGACGGCGGAGACCGGCCCGGCCAACGCCGTCAGGACGATCATCGCGCTCAGTCCGGCGACTCGGAGTCGCGGGCGTGCGGCCCGGAACGACATCGACGATCCTCCCTCATCGTCCGCGCCGAAGGCGGATCGACCCGCACGGTACCACCGCGCGATGGCTCCGAGCACCGGCGTTGAGTCCGGGAGAGGTGGTTCCACGCCGCCGCCTGGATGAAACGGTGCGGCGGCGCGACGCGTAGGCGACGGGTGGCGACGGGTGGGCGGCAACCCACCCGTCGCGAGGACGAGGTCAGCGGTTCGGGAGCGACTCGCCGCACATGTTCACTGGGGCACACGGCGAGTTCGAGATCACCGTGATCTTGGGATTGCCGTTGCTGTCGCGGCTCAGGCTGAAGCTCTTCCAGGCCACGTTGTTGGCCCGGCTGCTCTCGATGAACTTGCCCTCGTCGTTGACGTTCACCTGGAGGTAGTAGATCCCGACCGGAGCCCCGGTCAGGTCGACTTCCTGGCCTTCGAGCGAGTGGTGGTACTGGTCGATCCAGCCGACCGACACGCCCTGGTACGGCGCGGTTCGGTCGCACGCCCAGTACGTGACCTCGGGGGTCTTCTTGTTGGCGTCGATCTTGACCCAGTCGATCAGGCAGAACGTCGTCTTGAACGACTGGGCGATGCCGAGGTTGTTGACCACGACCGCCCCGATCGCCCCGCCGGTGCCGTTGTCGTTGGCCTTGTTGACCGAGAACTGGGCGACGCTCCCGATATGCCAGTGATTGTGGGCCGCGTGGAACTCGAACAGGGTCGCGGCCACGCTGCATACGATCGTGGCCGTCGGGTCCGAGACGCCACCGATCTTGCTCCAGATGTCCTGCCAGGCCGTCGTGGTTCCGGTCTCACCGGCGACGATCGTCTCGGGGTGGAGGTGCCACGGGCCGCCGCTGACGTTGGCGATCCCGTTCGTCAGGCGCAGATACTCGCGACCGCCGGTGTTCTGGATCTGGAGATGGTGGGGCACGATCGGCACGAGGTCCGGCTCGAGGCCGCCGGGACAGGGATCGGTGGTCCCGCCGCCACCGCCTGCGCCCCCGGCCCCGAGGGCGACGCTGCTGACGAGCAGCGACAGGACGGCGACGAGGCCGGGAATGGCCGTCCGGATCGGGCGGATCGCCATGGCTGCGTCCTCCTCCTTCGCAACAGCCGACGGCGCGCCACCACGACGGGGCGGCATCCGGCGTCGGGCAGGCGCAGGTCGGCGCATTGCAACAGGACCGGGCAGCCACCGCAAGGGCCCGACCCGGTAGATGCGTCGGGGAGCCGGTCGGCCCACTGGACGGTCCGAGGCCGGGTCAGGGCTGGCGAGGGCGCCCGACGGCCTGTCTGGGGCGGGCTACTCCCCGATCACCGACCAGATGAAGCCCATCATGATGAAGAAGCCGGTGAACATCGCGACGAGGCCGAGGCCGCCGTACGGCGAGTTCGCGCCCTCGTGCGGAACGAGCTGCAGACCGATCCCGAACACGACGGCCCAGCCGAGGAACAGGAAGGCGAACACGAACTTCGTCGTCGGGCGGGTCATGAACCGGCCGATTCCGGACGGACCCTCGGACGACATCGCGGCGCGAAGGATGATCAGCAGCATCGCGACGGTGATCGCGGTGGCAACGCCGAACTCGAACGGTCGCGAGAAGAAGATCGTGAAGAGCTGCACCGGGGCCCTCGTGGCGGGTGGCGATCGTTCCGCAGATTACCAGATGGGACCGGCGGCATTGACCGTCCACGAGCGTCGAGTCAGGCCCGCGCGCCGGTCGCGGGTGGGCTCACTCGGGCCGCCCAGGGAAGGATGCGGCCGCCTGCCTGGCGCGTTCGGTGACATTCTCGTAGTCGCGGACCGAGAACGCCGACGCCCACGGCGCCTCCACGTTGACCACCGCGACGATCGTGTTGTGGCGTATCACGGGGACGGTCAGGAAGGACCGCGTCCGGCCGCCCGGGAAGGATCGGTAGTCGGGATCGAGGCTGACGTCGGCACACAGGGACGCGGCACCGGACTGGAAGACACGCCCGATCACGGACCCCAACAGCGGGACGATCCACTCGCCGACGACGACCAAGCCGAGATCCTCGCCGGCGCCCCAGATCTGGGCCGCGAGGCGAAGCCGGCCTCGATCCGGATCCGGCACGAACACGGCGACGTGCTGGGCGGTCTGGTCCTGGGCGATCGCGTCGACGAGTTCCACGGCCCATCGCGCGACGGCGGCCGGGCTCGGTCCCGGGGTCTGTGGAAACGCGACGGGGTCGCCGCGCCAGAGCGCTTCGATGACGTCTTCTCCGGTCGGGCCCCCGACAAGCCCCCTTTGCGATCCTGTGTATAGCATTCGACCGCGATGGCGACCTCCCCCAAAGGCCGTACCCCGACACCCGACCCATGGGCCGGGGCACGGACGACCCCCGCGGCGGCTGTCGTGGACCGAGACCCCTTTGCCCGGCTCGGCCGGTTCGCGGTCCGCCGACGTCGGGCGATCGTTCTCGTCTGGGGGCTGATCCTGCTGGTCGCCATCCCGCTTGCGCCGCGCGTCGTGGGCGTTCTGCGGGCCGGCGGCTTCATCCTCGACGATCTCGAGTCGGCCCGGGCGAAGGCCGTCCTCCAGACCGAGCTCGCGACCCCGCCGTCGGCGGTCGTCATCGTTCACCATAGCGACACGGACACTGCGGGCAGCCCGACCTTCGAGGCGGCCGCCGCCCTGGCGATCGCGCGCGTGCCCGAGGCGCTGTACGTCGTCCGAATCCTGCCGCACACCCTCAGCCCGCGCCAGGTCTCGGCCGACGGCCACACGGCCTACGACATCGTCTTCCTGTCGATCGCGCCCGACGATTCGCCGGCTGCCCTGCCCGGGATCCGTGAACGGCTCGGGGCACCGCCCGGCCTCGAGGTCCAGCTGGCCGGCGGCCCGGCGTTCTACGGCGACGTCCAGTCGGTGTCCGAGGCGGATCTCCAGCGGAGCGAGATCGTGTCCTTGCCGCTGGCGGCGCTGGCGCTGCTCCTCGTGTTCGGGTCGGTCGCCGCCGCCGCCGTGCCGCTCGTCGTCGGTGGGGCGGCCGTGATCGTCGCCCTGGCCGCGATCTTCCTGGTCGGCAGCGTCACGCCGATGAGCATCTTCGTCCTGAACCTCGCGACCCTGCTCGGCCTCGGGCTGGGCGTCGACTATTCCCTGCTGATGACCAGCCGATTCCGCGAGGAACTTGCCGCGCGGTCCGCCGACCCGCCCGACGAACGAGTGGCCGGAGCGGTCGAGGCAACCGTCCGGACCGCCGGTCGAGCCGTCTTCTTCTCGGGCCTGACCGTGCTCCTCGGTCTCCTCGGGCTGATCCTGTTCGAGTTCATGATCCTGCGCTCGGTCGGGATCGCCGGGGCGATCGTCGTCCTCCTCGCCGCGGTGTCCGCTCTGACCCTGCTGCCCGCGGTCCTCGCGATCGTCGGCGGCCGGATCGACCGGCTGGCGATCCGCCGGGTGACCCCGCGCGACGACCCGAACGGCCCGTGGGCGCGCCTCGCTCGCGCGGTGATGCGCCGCCCGGTTGCGGTCCTCGTCCCGACGCTCGGGTTCCTGCTCCTCCTCGGGTCGCCGTTCCTGCACGTCCGGTTCAATGCCCCGGACTCGACGATCCTGCCCCCGAGCGTTCCCTCGCGGGCAGCCTTCGATCGCCTCGCGAACGCATTCGGGGAGGGCGAGTTCGCACCGATCGCGCTCGCGATCCGGACCGACGGCCCGGCCACGGCGCCGGCCAACATCGCCGCCCTCTACGACTATTCCCGGCGCCTGGCGGCGGATCCCAGGATCCGGCGGGTGGACTCGCTCGTGGACGTGGACCGCCGGCTGGGCAAGGAGCAGTACCAGCTCCTGTATGCCGACCCGAACGGCCCACGCGACCGATTCGTGTCGACAGCCCTGACGGCGACGACCAACGGAACCCTGACGGCGTTCACGATCACGACCCCGTACAGCCCGAATCGCGACGAAGGCCGCTCACTGGTGACGGATCTGCGCAGCGCGACCGGTCCGCTCGCCCCGCCGGCCGGCATGAGCGTCCTCGTCGGCGGCGGGGCGGCGGACGTCGCGGACGTGGTCGGCCGGGTGGCGGCCGACTTCCCGCGGACCGGCCTGTTCATCGTGATCACGACGTACCTCGTGTTGTTCCTGCTCCTGCGCTCGGTGATCCTGCCGCTCAAGGCCCTCGTCATGAACACGCTCTCGATCGTCGCCAGCTTCGGCGCCCTCGTCTGGATCTTCCAGGACGGCAACCTCTCGGCGCTCCTGGGGTTCCAGCCGCTCGGGTTCGTCGAGACGACCCAGCCGGTGATCCTGTTCTGCGTCCTGTTCGGGCTGTCCATGGACTACGAGGTGTTCCTCTTGTCGAGGATGAAGGAGCAGTGGGACCGGACCGGCGACAACCAGGAGGCGGTCGCGCGCGGCCTCGAGCGGAGCGGCCGGATCGTGACCTCGGCGGCGCTGATCGTGGTCGTGGTCGCCGGGTCCTTCGCGTTCGCCGACATCGTCCTGATCAAGGCCCACGGGATCGGGATGGCCATCGCGGTCGCCCTCGACGCGACCGTCGTCCGGGCCCTGCTCGTGCCGGCCACGATGCGCCTGCTCGGCCATTGGAACTGGTGGCTGCCGTCCGCGCTCCGTCGCGTGCCCCGGATCGAGAGCATCGGCATCGCAGGCCTGGTGATCCTGGCCGTGGCCGCCGGTCCGCTGCTCGCCGCCTGCACCGCGGCCGGCGCGCCGATCCTGGCCAATCCGGCCGCACCCCATCCGTTGCCACCGCCGACCGCCGCCGCGCCGACGCCCGCATCGGATCCCCAGCCGGTCGTCCTCCCGCGCGACGACGCGCCGCACGACCGCCTGACCGAGTGGTGGTACTACACCGGCCATCTCCAGGCCGACGACGGCCGGCGGTTCGGATTCGAGTACGTGATCTTCCGGGCGGAGCGCGGCGCGTTCCCGGTCACGTGGGCCTCGCACCTCGCGGTCACCGATGAGTCGGGCGATGCCTTCCGATTCGCCCAGCGCACCGAGATCGGACCGCAGGCCGACCGATCGGCGCCGGGCCGCGGCTACGACCTGTCGATCGCGCCGAACGGGTTCGCCATCGAGGGTCCGCCCGCCAGCCCCGCAAGCAGCGCCACGACGGGGCCGCAGGCGTTCGCCCCGACGGCCTGGACGATGACCGGCGTCGACGGCCGCGACCGCATCGTTGCAGGCGCTGTCGCCGATCCCGCCAGCCCGACCGGCGGTGCCCTCGGCCTCACCCTCGACCTGTCCGCACGCAAAGCGCCGGCGCTCCACAACCGGATCGGCTGGATCGACTTCGGCGCGGGAGGCTCGTCGTACTACTACTCGAGGACCGCCATGGACGCGACTGGCACGATCATGGTCGGCGACGAACGCTTCGCGGTCACCGGCGACGCCTGGTTCGATCATCAGTGGGGCGACTTCATCGCGGTCGGCGGGGGCGGCTGGGACTGGTTCGCGGTCAATCTCGCCGACGGCTCGGATCTCACGCTGTCCCTCGTCCGGGATGGCGACGGCTCGTACCCGCTCGTGTACGGGACGCTCGTGGACGCCGACGGGACGACCCGCCACCTGCCGGGCGACGCGTTCACGGTCGAGGTCACGAGGCGCTGGACGAGCCCGGCGACGGGCGCCGACTACCCCGCCGGCTGGCGGATCGAGCTGCCGGGCGAGCGCCTGTCGATCGATCTGCGGCCAACGGTCGCGGCGCAGGAGCTCGACACGCGAGCGACGACCGGGGTCGTGTACTGGGAGGGATCGCAGGTCGTCAACGCGACGCGCGACGGGGAGCACCTCGGGGGCGAGGCCTACGTCGAGCTGACCGGCTACGCACCAGCGACGGGCAGTCCTTCGATCGGTCCGGCTTCGTCGCCGGCGCCGTGATCAGGGAGCGGCCGGGGCCGGCGCGGTCGGGTCCGGAATGACGACGCCGAGCGACGCTGCGGCCGCCCGGACGTCTTCGTCCATGGCGGGAATGCCGGCCAGCAGTCTGACCATCGTCGCCGCCGCCGCCCGGTACGCCGCCACGTTGCGGACCGACGCGACCAGGCTGTCGGCGGCCACCTCGTGGATCGTGCCGTAGAAGCCGGCCAGCCGGGCGCCGACGGCAGCTGATCCACTCCAGGCGGCGATCCG
Organism: Chloroflexota bacterium; assembly: GCA_031365595.1. Classification (GTDB taxonomy): domain Bacteria; phylum Chloroflexota; class Limnocylindria; order Limnocylindrales; family CSP1-4; genus CF-46. The sequence continues at coordinate 8,049 of JANLYK010000566.1, forward strand.
GGTCGCGACCTGCTCGGCCTGGACCGAGTCGGCCGACACGGATCGGAGGATCCGGGCGACGTCGGACGCATCGAAGGACGAGGCGGCAAGCGCGGCCTTGAGGTCGGTGCGGGCGGCCGTCAGTCGATCGTTGGAACCGGCCGTCTGGACGAGGGCGGCCCGGGTCGCGGGCGGGATCGAGTTCTGGGTCGCTTCGACGGATGCACTCGGGCTGGGTGGCTCGGCCGAGGGCGGAGCGCTCGGAGCGCTGCTCGCGACGATCGGGCCGACCGAGGCTCCGCCGGAGGCCACTGGGTTGGACGATGTCGCTGAAGCGGAACCGAGTCCGAGCAAGAAGCCGCTCCCGGCGCCGACGAGCAGGCCGAGCGCCAAGCCGGCCGCGACGAACATTGACGCCTTGCCCAGGACGACGCCGTTGACGAGGCGAACGGAGCAGCCCGGACAGCGCCGCGCTCCGAGGGCCAGCGGCCGGGAGCATGACGGGCAATCAAAAACGGTCTGGTCGATCTCGCCGATCGTCATGGACTCGCCGGGCACGAGGCGCGGCACGAACGTCGCCGGGGGCGCCGGCGCGAACGGCGGCGGCGCGAACGCCGGCGGCGCGAACGACGGCGCTGCGCGCTCGACCGGGCTCGGTGCGAGGCTCGATGCCTCGATCGGTTCGGTCTTCTTGGCGGGTGCCCGTCGACGGGTTCGCGGGGCGATGTTTGCGGTCATCCGGGGTGCGACTCCCTCGCGGCCGAGGCGGCCATCAACCGGCACCGGACGAGTGCCGTCGGGAGTAGTGTCGGGGTCATCGGTGCGGCGCGGCGTCATCCGGAAGTCCGGCAGGGCGCGGTACGTTCGGCGTTCCCGGGGGCGTCGGGACGGCCGGCCCTCCGGGCGCGTCAGCCGGTGACGAACTCGCCGCCGTCGACCGAGATGATGTTCCCGCTCATCCAGTCCGAGTCGCTGGCACTCAGCGTCACGATCGCGTCGGCGACGTCGGCCGTCGTCGTCATCCGGCCGTGCGGGTTGCGGGCGAGGGTGACGTCGATCATCCGCTGGTTCTCGGGGATCTTGCGCAGGGCGGGCGTGTCGGTGACGCCGGCCCGGATCGAGTTGACCGCCACCCCGGTATCGAGCCGGGCGAACTCCATCGCGAGCTGCCGGACGTGCGACTCCATCGCGGCCTTGGCCCCGCTGACCACGCCGTACGACGGGACGACCCGGGTCGTGCCCTCGGAGGTCATCGCGTAGATCTTCGAGCCGCGGTCGAGGAAGCCGCCGCGGTACAGGTCCTGGACCCAGTAGACGAGGCTGTTGGCCATCACGTCCTGGGTCATCTCCATCTTCTTGCGATCAACCGCGGCCTTCGGATCGTCGGCGAGAAACGGGACGAGTGAGCCGAACGCGAGCGAGTGCATGACCACGCGGACATACGGCTTCCGTCCGGCGGCCGTGCTCTCGTCGAACCGGGCGCGCAGCGCCGCGAGGGCGGCGGCCCGCTTTTCGTCGTCGGCGGCGTTCATGTTCGTGAACAGCGCTTCACGACCCTCGGCCACGATCGCGGCCTTGACCTCTTCGACATGGGTCAGCCCGGCCCGGAAGTCGAGATGGATCCCGGCGATGTGGTATCCGGCTTTGGCGAGGGCCAGGCCGGTTGCCTCGCCCATTCCGCTGGAGGCGCCGAGGATGAGCGCCCAGGGCTCGCGGTCGTCGGTCATCGGGTTCCTCCGGGTCTCGGCGGCGGGTCTTCGGGCCGGTCGCGGCCGCAGATTTCGGAGCGGCCCGGCGAGTCTAGCAGCGGGTCAGACGATGCCGTCCGCCCGCAAGCTAGCCGTCTCGTCGGCGCCGTAGCCGAGTTCGCCGAGGATCTCATCGGTGTGCTCCCCGAGGAGCGGAGGCGCCGTCCTGATCGAGGCGGGCGTCCGCGACAGGTCGAACGCGGGTGCCACCTGAACGGTCCGCCCGAGGACCGGGTGGTCCAGCTCGATCGTTCTCCCGACGGCCCACGGCGAGTCGAATGCGGCGGCGAGATCGTTGATCGGGCCGGCCGGGACGTCGGCCGTGTCGAGCACGGCAAGCCAGTCGGCGGTTGTCCGCTCAGCGAGGCGGGCGGCAACGGTCGGGATCAGCGAGGCGCGGTTCGCGACCCGGTCGCCGTTGGTCGCGAACTCGGGATCGTCCGCGAGCGCCGGCAGCCCGAGTGCCCGGCAGAACCGGGGCCACTGGCGCTCACTTCCGACGGCCACCGCGATCGCTCCGTCGAGCGTCTCGAACGACTGGTACGGGACGATGTTCGGGTGGCCGTTGCCGAGCCGGCCGGGCGTCTCGCCGGCAAACGCGTTCTGAGCCTGGTTGATCAGCAAGGCGAGGGTCGAGCCGAGGAGCGACACATCGATCCGCTGGCCGGGGCTGCGGCTGGCGGGCCCGGCGGGCTCGTCCTCACGAGTCGCCCGGCCACGCTCGACCAAGGCCGCGAGGACCGCCACCGCGCCGTTCAACCCGGTCACGACATCGCTGATTGCAACGCCGACCTTCGTCGGCCGGCCGCCGTCCGCGTCGGGCTCGCCGGTGATCGACATGAGCCCGGATTCGGCCTGGATGACGAAGTCGTAGCCGGGCCGGGCG